>JAPONU010000413.1 GCA_026713745.1 bacterium | reverse complement strand
GGCCGGCGTGCCAGTGGCGCTGAAGGACAACATCTGCACCCGCGGGGTGCCGACCACTTGCTCCTCCCGCATCCTCGAAGGTTGGGAGCCACCGTACGACGCCACCGTCGTGGACCTCCTGAACGCCGCCGGGGCCGTCGTCGTCGGCAAGACCAACATGGACGAGTTCGCCATGGGCTCCTCCACGGAGAACTCGGCGTTCGGCCCCACCCGCAATCCCTGCGACCCCCAACGGGTGCCGGGCGGTTCCTCCGGCGGCAGCGCCGCGGCCGTCGCCGGCGGTCTGACGCCGCTGGCGCTGGCCAGCGACACCGGCGGATCGATCCGCCAGCCCGCCGCACTGTGCGGGATCGTCGGGATGAAACCCACCTACGGGCGGGTGTCGCGCTACGGCCTGGTGGCGTTCGCCTCCTCCCTCGATCAGATCGGCCCGATGGCGTGCACCGTCGGTGACGCCGCCCTTCTGTACTCGGTCGTCGCCGGCCACGATCCGCTGGACTCCACGTCGATCCCCGAACCGGTCGGAGACCTGGGAGCCGCCCTCGCCGGCGACGTGGCAGGCCTGCGGGTGGGAATCGTCAGCGAACTCTGCGCGGAGGGGACCGACGACGACGTGCTGGCGCGGGTCGACGCGGCGGCCGAGGCCCTGGCGTCCGCGGGCGCCTCGGTCGGCGAGGTGAGCGTGCCGGCTGCGGTCTTCGGTCTTTCGGCCTACTTCCTCATCGCCCCGGCGGAGGCCTCCAGCAACCTCGCCCGGTATGACGGTGTCCGCTACGGCCTGCGGGTCCCGGCGCCGGGTGCTGTGGACATGAACGTGGCCACCCGCACCGCAGGGTTCGGTGACGAGGTGAAGCGGCGCATCATGCTCGGCACCTTCGCTCTCTCCGCCGGCTACTACGACGCCTACTACGGCAAGGCGCTGAAGGTACGGACTCTGGTGCAGCGGGACTTCGCCGCCGCCTACGAGCAGTTCGACGTGCTGCTGGCGCCCACGTCACCGACGGTGGCGTTCCGCTTCGGCGAGCGCACCGGCAACCCGCTGGCCATGTATCTGTCCGACGTGTGCACCGTGGCCTCCAACCTGGCCGGGCACCCCGCCGTCTCGGTGCCGTTCGGCAGTGGCGCCGACGGGCTGCCCGTAGGGGTGCAAGTCATGGCGCCCGCCCTCGGCGAGGACGTGATGTTCCGTGCCGCCGCCGCCCTCGAGCACCACATGGCGCAGACACAACCCGCCGCGGGAGCCGGCACCGTGACGCCGGTGGGGGGGTCGTGAGCGACCGGCCCGGCACCGGCGCCGACATCGTCTGGGAGGCAGGGTCGCCCGGGCTCGGCGCGCCGGCGGGCACCCGCTGGGAGACGGTGATCGGCTTGGAGGTCCACGCCGAGCTCCTCACCCGCACCAAGCTGTTCAGCGCCAGCCCCAACTCCTTCGGCGGTGAGCCCAACACCCACATAGACCCGGTATGCCTCGGTCTGCCGGGCACCCTGCCGGTCCTGAACCGCCACGCTGTGGAACTCGCCGCCAGGGTGGGCCTGGCGCTGGGCGCCGAGGTGCGGCCGTCGATCTTCGCCCGCAAGAACTACTACTACCCCGACATGCCGAAGAACTACCAGGTCAGCCAGTACGACCGCCCCATCAACGTGGGCGGCAGCCTGGAGCTGCCCTCGGGCAAGGTGGTGGGCATCGTGCGGGCGCACCTGGAGGAGGACACCGGCAAGTCGACCCATGTGGGCGGGGCGGGTCGGATCGACGCCGCCGCCTGGTCCCTCGTGGACTACAACCGGGCCGGGGTGCCGCTGCTGGAGATCGTCAGCCACCCCGATTTGCGCTCGGCCGCCGAGGCTCGGGAGTACGTCACCGAGCTGCGGGCCACGCTGCTGGCGGTGGGCGCCTCCGACGGCAAGATGGAGGAGGGCTCGCTGCGGGTGGACGCCAACGTCTCGGTGCGCCCGGCGGGGTCGGTCGAACTCGGTACCCGCTGCGAGATCAAGAACGTCAACTCGCTGCGCTCGCTGGGCCGGGCGGTTGAGTTCGAGGCCCGCCGCCAGATCGACCTGCTGGGTTCCGGCGAGCGGGTCACCCAGCAGACCCGCCACTGGAACGAGGACACCGGCCGCACCTCGCCGTTGCGCAGCAAGGAGGAGGCGACCGACTATCGCTACTTCCCCGAGCCCGACCTCGTTCCACTGAACCCGGACCCCGCGTGGATCGACCAGATCCGCGCCGGCCTGCCGCCGTTGCCGCGCCAGCGTCGCCACCGGCTGGCAGGCACCACCGGACAGTCGCCGGCGCGGGTGGCACTGGTGGTCGAACGCGACCAGGACCACCTGGCGTTGGGCGCCATCGAGGCCGGGGCCGATGCCGGGGCGGTGCTGAAACACCTGGAGCAGAACCTCGCCGACGGGACGGGTGAACTGACCGCGGCCGGCCTGGCCGAGCTGATCGGTATGGAGGCGCGCGGCGAGCTGACCTCCAACCAGGTGAAGGACGTGCTGGCCGAGATGGTGCGCAGCGGCGACAGCCCCGCCGCGGTGGCCCGCCGCGCCGGGTTCGAGGCGGTCGGCGCCGGCGAACTCGCTGGGTTGGTGGACGGAATGATCGCCGAGCATCCCGCCGAGTGGGAGCGCCTCTGCGCCGGCGACGGCAGGGAGCGCAAGAAGATGCAGGGGTTCTTCACCGGCCAGGTGATGCGCGCCACGAGGGGCCAGGCCAACGGGCGCGACGTGGCGGCGCTGCTGGAGGACCGGGCGGGCAACTGAGGCACCGCGGTGGCGAGTAATTCGTCGGCCGGCGGGAGTTCGTGACGCCGGCCGGGCCGGCGGCCCTGCTCACCGGCCGGCAATTGGCCGGCGCCTCGACACCCCGGGCGGGGTTCGCCTCAGAGGCGGGCGCCGGCGAGGCTCGCCACGTCGGTGGAGCGGAACCTGATGTGCCCACCCAACCGGTAGGCGGACAGCTGGTCGCTGTTCACCAACTCCAGCAGTTCGGCCTCGTCGACGACGAGCATCTCGCAGGCCTCCAGTGGCCCCACGAGATCGATGTCGGGGTGCGTCGGGGTTGTTCGGGGTCGCTCCGCGACGGTCATCTGGATCATGGTCATTCCTCGTTCCTTGCCGGCTTCGTTCGTTCCGCTGATCGAGTGTCCGCCACTGCACCCGCGAGGTTGGCCGGGCGACGATGTGGCGCAGCCTGCCCGCCATGTCCTCCGCCGATCCCTCCGATCTCCCCAGCAGGGTTGTGGGTATCCGCGAACACGAGGGCGGGAGCCGGCCGCGACATCGCCCCGTAGGGTTCCCCCGTGCCCGGACGTCATCGCCTCACGATCACCGTGACGGATTCCCTCTACGACGAACTCTGCGAACTGGCGGGACCTCGCCGCATCAGCCAGTGGATGGAGGACGCCGCCTGGCGGAAGATCCGGACACTGTGCGACGGTGATGTTCCGGCCGCCCCGGGCACGCCCGCCGAGGCGGTGCCCTCGCACGGGATCCCGCCGCCGCCCTGGTGCTGGTCGCCGCTGCGGCCTCCCGAGCCGCGGTCCGGGGTGCAAGCAGGGGCTGATCTGGTAGACCTGTAGCCATGCGAATGGCAGCAATCAATCATCGTGCAGTAGGCCTGGTCGGCGACCGGGCCTGGGACATCGCCGAGGCGTCGGGGGGCTCTTTCGGGCCCGATCCGATGCAGGTCCTGGCCAACTGGGACGCCTTTGTGGCGTGGGCCGCCGACAACGCGCCCGACGGCGGAGACGCCTACAGCGCCGACGACCTCACCTGCCCGGTGCCGAGACCACCGCAGGTGTTCGGCATCGGCCTCAACTACGCCGACCACGCCGGCGAGACGGGCATGGAGGCGCCGGACGACCCGCTGGTGTTCACCAAGTTCCCCTCCTGCATCGCCGCGCCGAACTGCGACATCCCGCTGGTCCCCGGCAACTGTGACTGGGAGGTCGAACTGGTGGTGGTGGTCGGCCGCGCCGGGCGGGACATCGCCGCGGAGAACATCGCCGACCACATCGCCGGATTCACGGTGGGCCAGGACGTCAGCGAGCGGGTCGGTCAGTTCGCGGGCGGCTTCCCGCAGTTCAACCTGGGCAAGTCGCACCGCAATTTCGCGCCGATCGGCCCGGCGGTCGTCACTCTCGACGAGCTGGACAACCCCTGGGATCTGGGGCTCACCTGCGACCGCAACGGCGTCAGGGTGCAGGACGCCCGCACCACGTACTTCATCAACGACATCCCGCGCCTGATCACCTACCTGTCGTCGATCTGCGAGCTGCTCCCCGGCGACATCATCTTCACCGGCACGCCGGC
>JAPONU010000412.1 GCA_026713745.1 bacterium | reverse complement strand
CGCCGGACCGTCGTGTCCGGCGCCGGTAGCATCAACGCATGGTCGGTGTCGCTGCGTCGCCGCCTGCGGCTGGATCGGAGGTGCGCCGGTGGCCTGTGCCGGGCCCCGTCGCCTCCGCCGGTGACCCGACCGCGAACTGGTCGGAGGCTCGTCGCGCTGTGCTCGGTGTCCTTCGGGACCGCCCGCGGGGGATACCCGCACGCGGCATCGCCGTGTTGCTCGAACTCTCCGAGCACCGCGTGCGCCAAGATCTGGAAGCGTTGGCGGATCAGGGGTTCGCCCGGTGCGCCAACGCGCTGGTGACCTGGGGATGTGATCTGATAGAGGTGCCGCTGTGGCACATCGACCTCACCGAACAGTGTGTGGAAGCGCTGGCGTTCCTGCCTCCTCGCCACCCGCGGGGGGAAGTCTCGTGCCCGACCAGGGTGCCCGCGGAGTTCTGGGCAATGTTCTGGGCGGGATCCCGCGGCAGCGACGCCGTCTTGCCGCGGGACTCCTTCCATGTGGCCTGCACGCTGTTGGATTGCCCCGATCGCGCCGCTCAGACCTGGGCGCTGCGGTACCTGCCTCTCGAAGTGCTCGAGAGATGCCGGGGGTTGCGCGGATTCGACGAGGGTGAGATCGCGCGCGCTCTTGACGGAGCGATCGCGCTGAGACACCAGGCCACCGGTGCCTGAACCCGGCCCGGGTATCGAGGACTGGGCGGACTTTCTCCCGGCCGCCGTCCGAGCCGTCTGGCCGCGGCTCGCCCATGCAGTCGACGGCGCCGGGGGTGCTCTGTTCGGGGGCACGGCGCTGGCAATCCACCTCCGGCACCGGCAGTCATTCGACTTGGACTATCTGATCCCCGGGCCGTTCGACACCGCCGAGGTCTCCGCGCGCCTCAGCGCCGGAGGGCCGATTCGCATCCTGCGCGACGAGAAGGGGGAGGGATTGCACGCCGTCGTGGAGGGCGTACTCGTGGAGGTCTTCAGGGCACCGGCGCGGGGCTGCAACCCCGGCCATGTGCGGACACTGGCCCGTCCGACGGTGGTGGGAGGTCTGAGGGTGGCGTCGCTGCCGGATCTGGTGGCCTCGAAGCTCGATGTCCTCCTTTACCGCTCCAAACTGCGTGACTACATCGATCTCGCGGCGATCGACGGCCTAGACCCCTACACCCTTGAGGATGGCCTGCTGTTCCACATCGGTCGCTACGGCGAAACCCCCGCTCATCACGTCAGATGCCGTCCGTGTAGCGGAATGGCCTGCTGTTCCACATCGGTCGCTACGGCGAAACCCCCGACGGGTTCGAACTGGCTCGGATAATCGGCCTGCTCGAAAAGCCGGGTGACGTGGACACCGACGGTGTGTTCGAGGAACAGCGTGAGAGGGTGTTCGGCCACCTCAAGGCCCGGGTGCCCGCGCTTCGCGAGTTCCTGTATCACGAGATCCTTGACACTGGCGACCCTGCGGGCACCCAAGCGCGTGACCGCCCCGATGAGGCAGGGCTTGGCGAGAAGTACAAGCATGCCGTCGGCGGCGACGACGACCCCGAGGGCAGTGGCCCCCCATCCGGCGGTCTGTGACCGCAACAACAGTGAGGTCGCCGGGGCGAACCTGTGCTCCGCCGCTCGACAGGGCAGCGCACCGCGGGGCCCCGACGGGAGTTCCTTGGGGACGAGCTTGTCCCGGTGCTTCGCCGCTCGACAGGGGAGCGCGCACCCGGGACACGCCCATCACTGCGGCGACGGCCGACCCGGCTTGTTGCTCGGAGTTGTAACCCCAACCGCCACGGCCGACCCGGCTTGTTGCTCGGAGTTGTAATCCCCATAGTTTTCCGCTATGCAGCGAACAGGTGTTGTGAGTGTCGCAGGGGGTTGATAGAGTAGGGGGTACCGGTCACTGACCTCGATCGCAGCGGGGTCGGTCTTGTTGACCGG
>JAPONU010000411.1 GCA_026713745.1 bacterium | reverse complement strand
GGGCGGCGCGAACAGGACCGCGTCGGCGTTGTCGGCGGTTCGCTTCACCCACAGCGCCGCGGTCCAGCCGCCGCAGCCGCCCGAAACGCCGATCGCGTCCGCGCCGACCTGCACCCAGTCGCCGTTTCCGTCGAAGCTGAGCGCGCCCCCGAGGCGGCCCTGGGTGACGCGGGTGGCGCCGGTGATGGTGCCGTCGTCGGCGCCGCTGCCGGCGTCGGTGGCCGTGTTGCCGCTGGTCTCGTCGAAGCCCCAGTGATGCACCAAGCCGCTGTTGGGGCAGCGGGACCGGTAATCGGCGGCGACCTGGGCCGCGGACAGCGCTTCGTCCCAGATCTTCAGGTCGTCGAGTTTGCCGCGCAGGCCGTTCGCTCGGCGCGCCGCGATGGCGTCGAACGGCAGGGTCATCGAATCCGCGACGGTGCCGACGAGTGCGCCGTTGGCGTAGAGCTTCGTGTCGGCGGCGGTGGCGACGAGGGCGAGGTGCGTCCAGGTGTTCGCCGGCACCGTGTAGGCGAACGTGCGGGTGTTGCCGGCGGGGGTGCGGAACCCGACGCGGCTCTCGCTGCCGGTCTCCACATAGACGTAGCGGTAGCGGCCGAGATGGTCCCGCGCGCTCAACAACGTCGCCGTCGAGAGGTCCGCGGTGCGCTTCACCCACACCGACACGCTCCACGGCGCCTCGATGCCCACGCCGCCGAGACCGACGCCGTCCCAATCGTTGTCGAACACGAACGACGACGAACCCACGACCTTGTCCGAACTGTCCGTCGTCGGCGAGTGGACGATGTAGGACAGGCCGTGCAGGCCCCCCACGGTGTCCGCGGCGAACACCATAACGCCGGGCGACGCGGCGTGGCGGTGACTCGGCGGGTAGGACGCCGCGTCGAACGGGTAGTGATGCGACGGCGCGCCGTCGTCGACCCGCGCCGGCTCCACATAGCCGACCCAGCCCGGCGGCGAACCCACCCGGTCGATGCGCGGATAGAACTCCGCCACGGTGTCCGGCGTCGTCGTGGCGTTCCACGTGCGGTCCGCCACAGCAGCGCGGCCCCGCCGCAGCAGCCGCTCATAGAACTCGTCGGCCGCGAAACTCATGTAATCCGCCCAGATCGCGATACCGCTACCCAGATCCGACGCCAACGGCGTCCACCGGTCATAAATCTGCGCCTCGTTCGGGTAGAGGTGATGATAGAAGTTCGGCGTCAGATAGAGGCCACTGTTGATGTGCATCTCGATGAACGGGAAAGCGGTCAGGCCGCTGCGCCTCGCCTCGCGATTAACAGCGGCCCGACCCCCCTCCCACATGTTGATCACGATGTCGTCATCGAGGGTCTTCGCGCTCGGGTTCATGTGCTCGAACCCGTTGTAGATCACCGTCTGCTTGCCCAACCCCTTCACCGTCGCGTTCAGATCATTGATGAAATGCACCAACGCGTCACCGAAATTAGAGATCCCCGACGTCGCCGAAATGTAGCTACGCATCCGCTGACATTGCCCCACCCAGCCCGGCACCTCCTCGGCGCCCAGATGCACCCACGGGCCACTGAACCACGGCGTGAACTTCTCGATGATCGCCTTCGCCTTCGCGACCGCCGCCGGCTTCGTGAAATCGATCACCCAATTCGGATTGGCGCTATTCGTGCACGGACCCGACCCGTGCCCGAAACCGATCTGGTAATAATCCGCGATAATCCGAGCATGCGCCGGGAACTCGAACCCCGGCATGATCGTCATGTGAAGCTCCGCCGCCAACGCCTCCAAACGCGCCACATCCGCCTTCGAATACGCCGTCGCCTCGTCCGCCAAACCCGCGAAATCCTCACCCATCCCATCGGGGGAATACAAACCGAACCGCTCCTGCTCAGAGAAATGGAACACGAACACATTCATCTTGTGCCACGCCATCATCCGCAGAGAATCCAACAAATACTCCATCCCGAAATGCTTCCGCCCCACATCCAAATGAACCATCCGCACCTCCTGGGACGGCCAGTCCCGCACCCGACCCCGCACGATCGTCTTCTCATCGGCTGACTGGCCCAACATCTGCAACAACGTCCGGCTGCCCCAGAACACGCCCGTCGACGTGTTCGCCCGCACCACCACCACACCACCGGCCCACAACTCGTAACCCTCCGTGCCCAACCCGCTGTCCGGCGCGTCGGTCAACGCC
>JAPONU010000410.1 GCA_026713745.1 bacterium | reverse complement strand
GCCTCATCAACACCCGCCACCGCCCCACCGGCAGCGACTCCTACGCCTGAGCCGGCCCGGGCCTCGCCCACCCTGCTCCGGCCCGTCGGACAAAACCAGCGCTCGCACCGGCCCCGCCGAAGCGGCCGACCGCCGCTGATCGCTAACATCGGCCATGATCGTCTCCGATCACCGCCCACTCGCCACCACCAGCATCCCACACCCAACCCCCACACCAACGGACTAACGACACAGGACACTAGGAGACTGGTGAGTAACGGCCATTTCGCCGAACCCACAAGCCCCTCACCAGGGCTTTCGCGGCGAGGGATTGGCCGATTCGGGGACTACTCACAACACTCCTAGAGGCGCTTGACGGCTTCGGTCAGTTCGCGAAGTTGGGCCTTGATCTCGGCGTTCTCCGCCTGCTGCTCCTTGAGCTTGCGCATGACCGCCTCGTGCTCGCGGTCGTCCTCCGCGTCAACGATGCGGGCCGCGATCGCCGCCGTAAACAGCGCCACGAACCCCAGCCCGACCACCATGAGCACCGTGGCGAGCGCCCGGCCCGACCAGGACGTAGGGACCACGTCTCCGTACCCCACCGAGGTGGAGGTCACGATCGCCCACCAGATTCCGTCGGGAACCGAGTGCACACCCTCCAGATGCGAGAACAGGGCGCCGCCGCCGATGACGAGCGCAACGAGGACCGCGAGCACATACTGCACACCAGCGGTGCCGAAAACCCGCCCCACGGCGAGCCGCAGATGGTTCACCACCACGGCAAGCCGCAGCAACTGCAGCGCCGGCAGCAAGCGGGCCAGACGCGCCAGCCGCAGGGCGGCCATCAGGTGCGGCAGCAGCGGGAAGGTGACTACGACGATGACGACATCCAGCCACGCGTAGCGCAGGTACGCCGGACGGCGGGGCGTGACCACCAGCATCATTGCCAGTTCGATGGCGAATACGCCCCAGATCACCCAGTTGGCAGCGACCAGCCACGGCGAGCCGCTCCCCCGGCTTATCCACTCCTCGAAGATCAACAGCGGGATAACGCCCACGGCGGCGATGAGCACCGGCACGGCCAGCCGCCGCTTGAGCATTCGGCCCCCCACCGTCAGCACGTCCTCGGCCCGGACCTTGCCAACCCGCATCCGAAGGCGCCTCTCCTGGGATTCGGAACCCACGATCGAACGGTACTCTCGGCGGGTTCGCCACCAGAGGCTTTACGACCGCCCCTGCCCATCGCTCATCGGGCCTCCCGGGTTCGAACGGTCGTGTCCCGTCCGCCCCACTCCGGACCGGCCGGCGGCGCTCTCGCCGGCGCGGATCGGTACGCCGGCAGAGCCAGGACCACCGAACCCGTTGCGTCCCGTCCTGGCTGCGACTTGGCAGCGCCTGCCGGCGTGGCGGGTCGGTCCGAGACCCGCTCTTCAGACTTCACCCAACTCGATACATCGATTGTGATTGGCCGCGGCCCCGCGTGACATGCCAGGGACCTTCCCGCTGATGTGCCCACGTCGTCGGCTCGCCCCCGGTCACCCTTCGGCCGTCGGCGGCGGGAGACTTCTGAATTGCGGCGGGAGACTCCCCGATTGGCGTACCGCGGGTCGGGTGCGCTGCCCCAAGTGCCATCCGAGCCTCGGACGAGCACGTGCTTGTGGTCATGCAGGCGACGATGGCAGGCATTGCAGAGCAGCGCCATGTTGTCGATGTCAGTGGGACCGTGCGTGGGCCTGGCCCACGGCACGATGTGGTGGGCCTCGCAGCGGGCAGGCTCCGCCGCACAGAGCACGCAGCCGGCGTCGCGGGCAACCAGGGCACGCCATTGAGCGTCAGTGGCCCTGCGTTCCGCCCGACCGTGCCACAGCGGCTCGCCATCGCCGGAGAACAGGATGCCGAACAGTTCGGCGTCACAGGCAAGCCTCTCCATCTCGCTCTGGGGGATGGGACCGATCCCGGGGATCTCGCACCGCCCCTGCGGATCCTTCCCCGTCACCATGTCGGCTGAGGCAACGACAACGACCTGATGACGGCGCGAGACCCTCCGGGCAGAGCCATCATCACCGCTGGTCGCGACAACGGGGTCGTTGGCCGGCTCCATGCATTCACCGGAATCGGACTGGCGACTCTCCGCCGTGGCCCCATGACCCTGGGTTACCTGTGACGGTGCCGGCTCTAGGCCGACGGCGATGGCGAGGGCGTCGAGGCGGCGTTGTTCGGCGCTGCGGCTGTCAGGGTTGTCGCGCCCGCCTTCGGCGCGCCAGATGCGGTCGGCAATGCCGTTGATCAGCGACCGGAACTGCGCGCCCAGCACCCGATCGAACGCAGCATGCGCCATCAGCATGCCGTCCTCGCCGTCAGCGAAGTTCAACCGGCGCCGGCGGCGCTGGCGCAGATGCTGTTCGTGCAGATCGAACGGATCCTGGTGGCGCTGCGTCCACGCCTCGATGTGGCGCCCCGCCCGATCCGCGGGAACCGCCGCCACCTGAGCCAGCAACGCCGAGTCCCCGTCCACCGCCTCAGCGCTGGTCGCCGCCGCCGCCCGCACCAGAGCATCAGCATGCTCAGCGGAAATCGCACCGGCCGCGAGCGCGTCGGCCACGCGCGGCATCCGCCCCAGTGCCTCCGCTCGGCGCCGGCGCCGCCGGGCTTCCCGCTGCGAGCTGCCGGTGTTGCGCCGCAGCACCTCCACCGCGTCCACCCCGCCGTCGTCCAAGCGGTCCAGCGCCTGCACCACGCGAGCCTCCGCCGCGTCCGCGCCGGCCCTTACCCGACCCAACCCCGCCACCAACTCCCGCAGGGCGCCCCGCTGCGCCCCAGCCAACGACAAACCCGCCAACTCGGCCACCAGCACCCCCGCCAGCGCAGCCACCCGCCCGAACCCGTCACAGGCGCCCACAACGATCACCTCGGGCACCACGTCCGCCGAGAGATCCACGCCGGCCGAGGCCCCGCCGCCCACACGCACACCGGCTTCCGGCCGAACCGCAGCGCCCTCCCCAGCCGCACCCGCGCCGGCTGCGCCGAGCACGCTCACCCCGTTCATTTCCATGCTCCGAATAGTACGAGGGGGGTGTGACACTACTCCTGGGCAGACCGCCGGGATCCAGGCGCGTACGGCTCGACGGGAAGCCGCGCAGAACCCCACCCCGACACCGCCGAGCAGGCCCGGCGGACAACAACCCTTCCGACGAACAACAACCCGGCCGGCGGGAACCTCCCGGCCGGCGGGAACCTCCCGGGGAGCACCACGCGCCGCCAGGGCGGGAACCACGCGCCAGCAGGACGGAACCACGCGCCGCCAGGGCGGGAACCACGCGCCAGCAGGACGGAACCACTCGCCGCCAGGGCAGGAACCACGCGCCTCCCGGACGGGAACGACGCGTCGCGGCGGGGGATCCGCCTTGGCCGCTGTGCGCAGCAGGAGAACTGATCCGTCGGCGGGGAACCTGCACCGGCCGCAGAGCGTCTGAACGGGTAGGCCCCCAACGGGAGGTCGCTTTCCAGGTCCTCTACGAGTCAGCCCGCATCGACCCCCGCAACACCTACTCGATCCAGGCGCGGATCACCGAGGCCGACGGCCGCCTGGCGTTCATCAACGACACCGCCTACGACGTCATCACCCGGGGCAACCCCACCTCGGTGGACATGGTGCTGGTGCTGGTCGAGCCGCCGCCGCAGATGGTCGAGGGCGAGTGGAGCGCAGAGGACGCCCGCCCGGTCGAGTCCCCGGTGACCGTCACAAGCACCGAGATCCTCTGGGAAGGATCCGACGCCTACGTGCGCATCACCTTCGTCATCTCCGAGCAGGACGGCTACTACCGGCGGGGCCGCGAAGAGGTCAGCCTCGACGGGACCACCGTCAATATGACAGTCACGGCCTGGGTCCCACCACCGACCCCATGGGCGATCGACTGCTCCGACGAGACCCTCGAACTCGACGCCATCGCACATATCGCCGAACCGTTCATCAGCGGCCAGCCGGCCGGGGATGTAGTCGTGGGCGTGGCTGCAGTCATCGCCCACATCGCCGAACCGCTCACCAGCGGCCAGAGATACACCGTCGCCGTCAACGGCCAGCCAACAACGACGTTCGCGGCGCCCTAGTACCGCCGGGTGCTCACCGCCGACCACCCGGCGCACTCGTAGGATTCACGCCGATGTCGAACCCACACCAACCTGCGCCGATCCGAATCCACGGCGAGGTGCGCCCATGACCGAGCCCAGCGGCGGGCACCCCATCAGCCGGCGGGCGGCGGAGTTGGCGCCGAGCCTCATCCGCGACATCGCCAACGCCGGCATCGGGCAACCCGACGTCATCCCTCTGTGGTTCGGCGAGGGCTGCTGGCCAACCACCGACGTCGTCGTCGAGGCCGCACGGCGGGCGCTGGCCGACGGCGACCACTTCTACCAGCCCGACAGCGGCAAGCCGGAGTTCCGCGAGGAGATCAGCGCCTACTACCGGCGCATCTACGGCGCCGAGATCCATCCCAGCCGGGTGACGGTCACGGCCTCGGGCATGCAGGCGGTGGCCCTGGTGGC
>JAPONU010000409.1 GCA_026713745.1 bacterium | reverse complement strand
TCGAGAGGAGAACCGGCGATGCGTCGACTGATCGCCGTCGTACTGGTCCTGGCTCTGGGAGTGGGGCTGCCCGCCACGACCTCTGCCGAGGAATCCTCCGAAGGCGAGGTCCCCGACGACACCGAGGCGCCGCAGCCGCCGTCGAGCGACGCGGTCGTCTTGGCCCTCGACGCCGAGCCCTACGAGGCGCGGATCGACGAGTTGCACGAGGTCGACTGGTACCGCTTCACCGCCGTCGGAGGTCACGACTACCGGGTCCTCGCCGACACCGGGTGGGGCGGCTCCAGGATGGATGTCGACATCAATGTGGCGCTGTACGACGCCACCGGGGCCGAGGTCGAGGTGGCGGCGTTCTCCGAGCACAACGACCTGCGCTGGGTGGTTCTCGAGGATGCGAGAGCCGCCACCTACTACGTCCGCATCTACGTCGCCGCAAGTTCCATCGATGCCATCGGGAACTACGGCCTCGAGGTCCGCACGATCGACGACGATCACGGGAATACGGCCGCGGAGGGCACCCTCGTCCACCCCGGCTCCGCCGCCCCGACGGAATACACCGGCAGGAGCGACCACGAGGACGACCGGGACTGGCTCCTCTTCGACGCCCGGGCGGGTGACCTCTACAGGATCACAGCCCGTGGCCCCGTGCACCTCGGAGTCTTCGCGTTCGACCCGGACACCGGCACGGTCGGGGATCGGCTCAGCGGGTTGCACATCGAGCAGTCGGGGCGGTATGCGGTGTCCGTCAGCGAAAGAGTCAACAGCGACGAGTATCCGAGCCAGTACACGGTCACGTTCGAGAAGCTCACCGACGACCACCCCAACGTTCCCGACGATCCGGCTGACTACTCGATCACGGTCAGCCTGCGGCCAGACGACGACCACGCCGACGATCCGGACGGTGCCACGGAGATCCGTTCGGACACCTGGATCGAAGCCACCCTGGGCGTGATCGGCGACGAGGATTGGTACCGGTTCGATGCACGGCCGGGCGTCGTCTACGCCGTGAAACTCCAGGTGCGCTCCGAGGGCGCTGACGAGTACGCGCCGCTGCCGGAGCACTACAGGTGGCGGGGCACCCTCGCCTATTTCATCGACGACAACTGGGGTTTCGACGCCGGAGCGGGGTACGCGTTCGGAGGAGACGGCACGGTGTACCTGATACTCACGACGAAGTGGCTTGCGCAGCTGGAGAACATCGACTACAGGTTCCGGCTCTTCGAACACGAGAGCGTCGACTACGGCGATAGTCGGTCGACCGCCGAATCCGTCGGCGTGGGCGAGACGGTGATCGGCTCGGCGACCGATCAGGACTCCGACTGGTTCGTTTTCGATGCGGTGGCCGGCGGGATTTACACCATCTCCTCCGGGTCGGCGGCCACGTCGGTCACGGTGTTCGACGGGAGGGACGAGGTCCCGTCCCGAAACGCCGAGGTGCGGTACTACGGCGATCAGTGGTCGGGGAGCGGCCTGGAGTTCTGGACGGCGCCCGCGCCGGGGAGACACTGGATTCGCCTGACCGGTAAGTGGGCGCAGCCGCACGTCTACCGCCTGCGGCTGACCTACACCGCCGAGGCCGAGGACGATCACGGCGACACCGCCGCGGAGGCGACGAACGTGCTGCTCGCCCCCGACTCCGGCGCCTCGCCGGACACGAGCGACGGCTCCACCGATCCCGGCGAGCGGATCGGTGAGCGGCGCGCCTCGGTGGAGGGCCGGCTGGAGAACTTCCTGGACGAGGACTGGTTCGCCCTCCGCTTGGAGCGGGGCGTCAAGTACCGGGTCACGCCACGCGCCCCCGACTGCTGCTACTACCGCGCCGAGGAAGAGTTCAACGAGGACGTGGGGTTCGTCCTCTGGGATGGGGAGGACCACATCGACTCGTGGACGAGTTGGAATCCGACCATCGGTTTCGTTCCGACGGTGTCGGGCACATATCACCTGGTGGTGGGCAGCGGGGGCGAGCAACCGTTCCTCGAGCCGGCCGACTACAGCTTCGAGGTGGAGATTCTGGAGCCTGACGATGTCCCGGATCTCCGTGAGGCCGGCCGCCTCGTGCGGTCGGGGGACGTCCTGGAGGGGACGCTCAATACGAGGGGCGACCTGGACTGGTTCCGATTCGAGGCTGTTCAGGGCCAGGCGTGGATCCTGCAGTCAGCCACGAGTTCGCTCGCATGCGCCCAGGTCTACGGTCCGGGAGCGATCGACCTGGTGGCCGAGGAGTGCCGCGAGGAACGTCTCGTGTGGATCACTCCGGCGACGGGGGAGTACGGGCTGCGTCTCTCATCGAAGGTCGATCTGAATTGGACTCACCGCACGCCCTTCGATTACCGGCTGGCTCTCGACGTGGCGGATCCGGACGATCACGGGAACAGCGCCTGGGACACCTCGACGCTGCTCGCCGGCGAGGAGCAGACCGGCAGGATGGACTACGTCGGCGACCGGGACGTCTTCCGCTTGGCGGTGGCTGAGGGGGAAGTCTGGGAACTCGACGTGTCGCTGTCCGGCTACGGCACCGAATACAGCACCCGGTTCGTGGCGGGCAGCGGCGGTGTGGATCCGTCAGGTGTTCCGAGCCGCTACGCGCACGGAGGTTTCCTGGGCGCTCCGACCGACGGTTCCTGGCTGATCACGGTGACGGGCGATCGAGGGCAGGGCACCTTCAGCTTGATGGCCGACAAGCTGGACGTGACCGACGACTACGGGAACGACCGCGACCATGCGCACTTGTTGGCCGGCCCGGCGACCCCTGAGCCGGGATGCGAGAGCGGTCTGGACGGCGATGGCTGCTCGAACACCACCAGTGTCGAGGGGACACTCGACTACGGGGGCGACTCGGACTACTTCCGCGTGACTCTCGAAGCGGGGACGAAGTACGAGATCAGTGTGACCAGCGAGTCAGGACAGGTGATCTTCACCCAGCTGACCGAGGACTTCTGCGCCTTGCCCGGCCCGACAGTCTGGGAGAAGACCTACGAGACGTGGGTGGCCGAGACCACGCGGGACTACTGGCTGCGAGTTGGCTTCGACCGGTATCGCTCGGAGGATCCGGAGGACTACACCCTGGCGATCACGGCGCACAGCGACGACTTCCTGACAATCACCGAGCGTGCACCGCAACTCGAGCCGAATGTGGTCCACGAGGTCTCGGGCGAGGAGTCCTCCGGGCGCGACCTCTACAAGGTGAGCGTCGACCATTCGAGGTATGTGATCGAAGTCGTCGGGGTGGGCTTCGGGGCCGGCGGCATATCCCCGAGTGAGCAGTTCGACTCCACCTGGTGGGAGGACGGGTCCCGCTACATCACGCCGCTCCCCTCCAACCCGCCGCTTGTGTACTTCTTCAGGGTCTGGGGCCCGGCCGGAAATCCCTACACGGTCGTCGTGCGGGAGCACGTTCCCTCCGACAACGACCTGGACTGGAACCAGGTTCACGTCTCGCCGGCGTTCGAACCGGACTACTGCACGCGGGCGGGCGAGGAGTGGTGGCGGTGAGGCGGGATCCTCGGGGCTCACACCCCGGTGACTGTGAGACCGACCGACCGGGCGGCCTGAGCTTGGCGGATGTCGAAGGTGAGCAGGACGGTGCGCTCGCCGGCGCGGCGGGCGGCGGCGATGTGGAGAGCGTCGAGGGAGCGGCACAGCGTCTGCTCAGCGATGCGGGCCGCCTCGTTGCAGGTGGTGGCGTCGAGGTTGACGAGTGCGAACCCGTCCAGGTCGGCCTGCACCTGGCGGCGGGTACGGAGGAGGTCCTCGCCGTCGAGGTGTCGGGTGAGGTTGCGCCGCAACTCCACCTCGGTGAGGTGAGAGGTCACGAGCACGGGGTCGGAGGCCATGAGCCGCTCGGCTACGTCGCGGTCGCGCTCCACGACGTAGCGCTTCATAAGGGCGCTGGTGTCCACGTACAGCGTCATCCGCGGTCCTCGTCGAGCACGTCGGCCGTCCTGAGCGCCGACTTGCAGGGGACGATCGGCTCCAGTCCGCTGCGCCTCGCCGGGGTGATCCAGCCCTCTTGGATCCCGCGCTCGAGCGCCGACCGGTCGTCGAGTGCCGAGAGTTGGGCGACTGGCTTCCCGCGGTCGGTCACGACGATGTGCTCACCCGCTGCCGCCTTCCCGACGTACTCGGAGAGGTGAGCCTTGAGTTCCCGGATCCCTACGTTCATGTAGTCACAGTATCCGGATTATGTGACTACAACAAGTCTGCGGTGATCACCCGCCGCTCGCCAACCCGGTCCGGTAGGCCTCCAGCAGCAGGCCGTGGAAGTGGTGCACGCCGTGCTCGCTGACGCCGCCGCCCGCCGGGTCGCAGATGAGCCGGCCTGAAGTGAACGCCGGGGTGCGCATGCCGCGCTGCACGCTCTCGACGAGGCCCACATCCTCGGGCTGCAGCACCTCGTCGATGTAGCGGATCGCCTCGGCCTCGGCTTCGTTCGGCTCGGGATCCTCCAGGTAGAAGTCGTAGGTCTCCAGCGTTCGGCCGGGACCGGCGGGGATCACGTGCATCATCATGACGTTGCCGCGTCCGGGGTAGCGCATCAGGCAGGTGTTGGGCCACAGCCACCAGGCCTCGTGGATCCGCACGGCGGCGTCCGCGACGTCGTAGGCGCTATTGGCGCTGCGGCCGGCCTCGGCGGGCTGGCTGGCGTAGATGCCATGTGTGGTGATCCTGTACGTGGACATGTCCACCAGCGACACGAAGTCCTTGTGGGCGATGTGGCAGTGGTAGCACTCCAGGTAGTTCTCCACGACGTTCTTCCAGTTGGAGGCGATGTCGTAGGTGAGCCTGCGGGCAAGCGTGAGATCGGCGATGTCGGGTGCCTTGCCGGCGATCTCGGCGGCCAGGCCGCCGGCCTGCTGCAGCAGGGGCGCCGCCGCGGGGTCGAGGTTCACGAACACCAACCCGCCGAACTCTTCGGCCTGCACGGCGTCGAGGCAGATGTCCGAGGTGTCGAAGTCCACCATGTGGCCGGTGTGGCGGGCGACCAGCAGCGAGCCGTCCAGGTCGTAGGTCCAGCCGTGGTAGGGGCAGCGCAGCGATCTGGCTGATCCCTCGCCGGCGACGACCTCGTGTGCCCGGTGCTTGCACACGTTGTAGAAGGCTCGCAACTCACCGGCGCGGTCACGCACCACCAGGATCGGCTGCCCCGCCACCGTCGTCGTGACGTAGTCGCCGGCGGCGGCCAGCTTCTCCCGGTGGCACACCCACTGCCAGCTCCGGGCGAAGATGGCCGACTGCTCGAAGTCGTACCACCGCTGGGTGGTGTACGCCTCGGCGGGCAGCGTGCCCGCCGCAGCGGGATCAGCGGTGTGGTCCGCACCCACCCGCTCCACATCGGCCTGCGTGATCGGCGCCATGTCCGCCCGCACGGTCATAGGGGGACTCTAGGAATCAAGCGACTGTTTCACATCGCGGGCACGCGTCTCGGCGGCGCGGCGGGATGCTGTGTCACAGGGGGTGCTTATGGTGTGCCGAACAGTTCGAGATCCTGATGTAGCGAAGGGGGAAGACATGCCCGTCGATCGACCCGGTGGTGTGGATGTGGGGTTCAGTGCCAAGGAGGTGGCGGCCATCTGCCGCATCACGCCCGAACAACTAGAGGAGTGGGAGAGCGCCGGGATGGCCAATCCGACGCTGCCCGGGCCGCCGGGCCTGCGGCGCCGCAGGTACTCCTACGAGGATCTCCTGTCGCTGGACATCGTGAGGTTCCTGCTCGAGTGGGGTGCGCCGCCGGAGCAGGTGCGCGAGGCGGCCTGCCGGATCCGGGTGGGCGTGGCGGACAGCCCCCGGGACACGTGCATGACGGTGCTGGACGGTGAGTTGATCGTGTTCGCCAACCGTGACGAGGCCCGCTGCTTCGTCGAGTCCGACTCCAATCGTGGCGTGTACGTGGCGGATGCCACCCAGATCTCCGACGACCTCGACAGCGAGATCCGCGACGTGTGCCCGGACTACTTCGAGCCCGAGCCCTGGCAGGACGCCTGCCACCGGTACGAGATGAAGGCACAGGCCAAGCGGCTGCAGGAGTTCCTCGAGGACGTGCAGGCGGATGACTTCGACTTCTGATGCCGCGGCCAGGGCGCCGTTACGGCCGTGGGTCGTGGGATTGGGTGGTCTCGGGGCATCCCGCTCGGGGTGCCTGAGACGGTCGAGCAGGACAGAGCCAGCGGGACAGGACGGCGTGGCTAGGGTTTGAAGCCGTGCTGCATCCGCTCGGAGAGATCGTCCAGATCGCCTATGTCGTCAACGACGTGACCGAAGGGGCGCGGCGGTGGGCCGAGCAGTTCGGCGCCGGGCCGTTCTTCGTGCGCCACCACATTCCGATGCACGACTCCACGCACCGGGGGCGTCCGGCGCCTTTTGACCACAGCAACGCCTGCGGTCAGTGGGGTTCGATCATGGTCGAATTGATCCAGGACCACGGCACCGGCCCCTCGGTCGTCCGCGACATGTTCGCTCCGGGCGAGGAGGGGCTGCATCACGTGGCCTGCTTCGTGGACGACCTCGATGCCGCCGTCGCCGGCTATGTCGCGCTCGGCTACGAGGTCGCCGGGACGGGCAACGCCTACGGGCTGACAGAGGTCTGCTACATCGACACGATTGCCGAGCGGGGCCACCTGACCGAGTTGTACGTGCCGATCGGACGCCTGCGGGAGTTCTACGCCATGGTGGCCGCTGCAGCCGACGGCTGGGACGGCACCGACCCGGTCCGCCTGCGGGAGTGAGGTGACCTGTGACTGAGCGAGCGACGGGCGCTGACCGGGGCGAAGCCCATTACGAGGACGTCTCGGCTTGGGGGCTCGCCGAGGCCGACGAGGAGGCCATGCTTGCGGTCCAGACCGAGTGCACCTTCATCTGGGCCAACCGCGAGGGCTGGCCGGTGGGGGTCATCATGAGCTTCATCTGGCGCCGCGGCCGCTTCTGGCTCACCGCCGGCGGCCAACGCGCCCGCATCGCCGCGGTGCGCCGTGATCCCCGGGTCTGCCTCGTCGTCACCAGCACCGGCGCCGGTGGTGTGCCCAACCGCCGGACGGTCACCTACAAGGGCATCTGCCACCTGCACGACGACGCCGAGACCAAGGCCTGGTTCTACCCCGAACTGGCCGCCGCCCTCCACCCCGACCCCGAACGCAGCCGGCACTTCGCGGCCTTCCTGGACTCACCCCGCCGGGTCATCCTCGAGGTCGAGCCCACCCAGCGCATCGCTTTCGACGGCACCAAGCAGAACGCCGCCACAACCGCCTGGGTAGAAGCCGCCAACGCCGCCGATCAGGCCGGCAGCGACTGACTGATCCTGGACCCGGGCTAGACGTCGAGCCCGATGCTGGGAGCGCTCGGGGGAAGCTCGGGTGCCATGGAGACGAACTCGACCTCTTGGTCGAGGATCCCTTCGCATCGTGTCCATTCCAGAACACGGTCGAGGAGTTCGTTCCGGTCATCGGCGCCGCCGACGAAACCGAGGTCGTCCTCCGCCCACCATCGAGTACCACTCTCTACGTTCTCGTAGACGCGCACCTCGTGCATCAGGTCGCTCCTCGGGTTCGACGGTGACGCCATAGTAGGTCCGCAATCTCCTCGTCGTTCAGACCGGCCCGCTCCACGAGCATGCGCCGGAGCGCCCTCGGAGGGACCTCGACACTGTCATGGAAGGCGAAACCGATTGCAAGGCGACCGGGTGCCACCAGCTTGCGGTGCGAGCCACGCTGCCGCTCCAACTCGTAGCCAATTCTGTGAAGCATCCTTACGACCTCGCGGGCCTTGAGTGCCGGAAATTCCGCCGCGGGGATCACTACTTAGACGCTATCCAACTATTGGGTCTCTTGTAGTATTGTCAGGAGCCAAGCTGCTCTGCGCGGAGGCGGTCAGCCGTAGGCGGCCGGTTCGCCGACCGCCTACTCTTTCGCCCATGGCTGAACGCATCAAGACACTCCTGCCCGAAGAGCAGATGCCCACCCAGTGGTACAACGTGATCCCGGACCTGCCGGCGCCACTCCCGCCGCCGCTGCACCCGGCCACAATGGAGCCGATCGGCCCCGAGGCCCTGGCCCCGCTGTTCCCGATGGCGCTCATCCTCCAAGAGGTCAGCGGCGACAGCCACATCGACATCCCCGACCCCATCGGGCAGGTGTACCGGCTGTGGCGGCCCACGCCGCTTATCCGCGCCCGGCGGCTGGAAGAGGCCCTCGGCACACCCGCCCGCATCTACTACAAGTACGAGGGCGTCAGCCCCGTGGGGTCGCACAAGCCCAACACGGCGGTCCCGCAGGCCTTCTACAACGCCGAGGGCGGGATCACCAAGCTCACCACCGAGACCGGCGCCGGGCAGTGGGGCTGCGCCCTGGCGTTCGCCTGCCAGGTGTTCGACCTGGAATGCGAGGTGTGGCAGGTGCGCGCCTCCTATGACCAGAAGCCCTACCGGCGCCTCATGATGGAGTTGTTCGGCGCCACGGTGCATCCCAGCCCGTCGACGGCCACCGAGACGGGGCGCAAGCTGCTGGAGGCCGAGCCCGACAACCCCGGCAGCCTCGGTATCGCCATCAGCGAGGCGATCGAGGTGGCGGCCCAGGATCCCCAGGCGCACTACTCGCTCGGCAGCGTGCTGAACCACGTGCTGATGCACCAGACGGTGATCGGCGAGGAGGCCCTCCTGCAGCTCGCCGAGCTGGGCGAGACCCCCGACCTCATCGTGGGCTGCACCGGCGGCGGCTCCAACTTCGCCGGGCTCTCGTTCCCGTTCCTGCGCGAGAAGCTGGCCGGGCGCATGGCGCCGGAGATCCGCTGCGTCGAGCCGGCCGCCTGCCCGACGTTCACCAGGGGCGTCTACGCCTACGACTTCGGCGACATGGCCGGGTTCACGCCGCTCCTCAAGATGCACACGCTGGGGCACTCCTTTGTGCCGGCACCGATCCACGCCGGCGGCCTGCGCTACCACGGCATGTCACCCCTGCTCTCGCACATCTACGAGCTGGGCCTCGTGGGTGCCGAGGCCAAGGCGCAGTCCGAATGCTTCGAGGCGGGCACCCTGTTCGCCCGCTGCGAGGGCATCGTCCCCGCGCCCGAGCCCACCCACGCCCTGGCCTCGGCGGTCGCCGAGGCCAAGCGCTGCGCCGAGACCGGTGAGGAGAAGGTCATCCTCACGGCGCTGTGCGGCCACGGCCTGCTGGACCTGTCGGCCTACGACTCGTACCTCTCGGGCCAGCTGCAGGACTACAGCCACCCTGCAGAGGCGATCGAGGCCGCCATGGCCAACATCCCCGGCATGGGCGGCTGAGGGCGGCAGCTCCCACTTCGCCGGGGTCGTTGGTTCTTCGCCCGGTGGAGCAGCCGGCACTCGGCTGTCACGCGGCCGGCCACCGCCGCCGTCGGGTGCGCGACACGTGTCGCGTCAGGTGGTCCGCCCCGTGGCCACCGGCAGTGTCAGCAGGCGCGACACCTGTAGCAGCTGCGCCATCCGCTCCGCTTTCGAGCCGTCGTCGCGCGGCCACCGCTGGATAGGCTCTGGCCCTGTGTCGGACTTCCTGCGCAGCTACCTGACGGTCGGTTTCTTCGCCGTCCTGGCGGTGCTGATGGTGGCGCTCATGCTGGGCGTCGGCAGCGTGCTGCGCCCGGATCGGCCCCAGCGCCAGAAGTACGTCACCTACGAGAGCGGCGTGGATCCCGTGGGGGACGGCTGGTCCCAGAGCACTCTCCGCTACTACCTGTTCGCGCTGCTGTTCGTGATGTTCGACGTGGAGGCGGTGTTCATCTTCCCGTGGGCAACCCGCCTGGAGGTCTACGGCGTGTTCGGGCTCGTGGAGATGGCGATCTTCATCTTCATCCTGGCGCTCGGCCTGTTCTACGCCTGGCGAAAGAGGGTGCTGCGATGGGTCTGAACACGGCACGACGCCCCGTGGGAGGTTGCGGCTAGATGGGCCTCGTCGAGAGCGGCAAGATTCCCGCGCCCCTCACCAAGCTGCTCAACATCGGCCGCAAGTACTCCTTGTGGGTGTACCAGTGGGGCCTGGCCTGCTGCGCCATCGAGATGGGCGCGGCCTTCGGATCGCCGCGCTACGACGTGATGCGCCTCGGGGTGATCCCGTTTCCTGCCAGCCCACGCCAGGCCGACCTCGTTGTGGTCTCCGGGACCGTCACCGACAAGATGGTTCCGTCGATCCTGCGTCTCTACGAGCAGATGCCCGACCCGAAGTACGTCATCTCGATGGGATCGTGCGCCAACTGCGGCGGCCCCTACTGGGACTCGTACTCGGTTACCAAGGGCATCGACCAGATCATCCCGGTGGACGTCTACGTGCCCGGGTGCCCGCCGCGGCCCGAAGCCCTGCTGGAGGGCATCGTCCTGCTGCAGGAGCGCATCGCCAATGAGGACATGACCGCTCGCTGGACGGGCGACCCGATCGTCGTCGGCTAGATCGCGAGGCCCCTGGACGTGAGTGATACCGACGTGAGCGACGCCGACGTGGGCGAGGCCGCCCCGGCGGATCCGCGCCACACCGCGGCCATCGCCACCCTCGACGAGCGCCTCGGCGATGCGGTGCTGGCGCACCACTCCCAGCGCGGGGAGCTCTGGGTGCGGGTGCGTCACGAGTCCTGGCAGCAGGCCGGATTCGCCCTGCGTGATGACCTGGGCTGCCGTTGGTTCGACTTTCTGTCGGCCATCGACTGGCTGCCGTCGCCGTTCGGGCGGGACATGGACGCCGAGCAGGACTGGCCGACCACCGGTCCGCCCGCTCGTGACACCGCCATCGAAGTCGGCGTGACCGGCGGCGAGACCCGCCTGCAGGTCTTCGCCCGGGCGCAGGCCGTGGAGGACAACCCCGGCGGCGAGAACCTCTCGGTCACCCTCAAGGCCGACCTGCCGAACGAGAACCCGGCGGTGGAGACGTGGATCCCGGTGTTCGCCGGCGCCAACTGGCACGAGCGCGAGGCCTGGGAGATGTTCGGCATCGCCTTCATCGGCCATCCCGACCTGCGCCACATCTACCTGCCGGGAGAGTTCGAGGGCCATCCACTGCGCAAGGACTTCCCGCTGCTGGCCCGCCGGGTGAAGCCCTGGCCCGGGCTCGTGGACGTGGAGGACATGCCCAGCACCGACGAGGCCTCCTCATGACCGTGACCGAGCGGGAGCAGCGGGCGTTCATCGCCGCCGCCGCGGCCGACGCCCGCGTCAACGTGGAGATCGAGACCGAGGGCATGACCCTCAACATCGGCCCGCAACACCCCGCCACTCACGGCACGCTGCGAATCGTGGCCCGCCTCGACGGCGAGCAGGTGGTGGTGGCCGAGCCGGTCATGGGCTACATGCACCGGGGCTACGAGAAGCTGGCCGAGGTGCGCACCTACCCGCAGGTCACGACCCTCATCAACCGCATCGACTGGCTGGGCAGCTTCGCCAACGAGGTGCCGTTCATCCTGGCCGCCGAGCAGCTCATGGAGGTGGAGGCGCCTCCCCGGGCGGCCTGGATCCGCACCATCCTCTTCGAGTTGTCCCGCCTGGCCAACATCTCGCTGTTCCTCGGCGACATGGGCGTGCAGCTCGGCGCCATCACCCCGGTGTTCTTCGCCTTCAGGGACCGGGAGTTCGTGCTCAACCAGATTGAGTCGGTGACCGGCGGCCGCTTCCACCCCAACTTCGATCGCATCGGCGGCCTCAAGGACGACCTGCCCAAGGGCTGGATCGAAGAGACCCGCGGCGTCATGGCGAAGATGCGCAACTTCTGCGACGAGCTCGAGGACCTG
>JAPONU010000408.1 GCA_026713745.1 bacterium | reverse complement strand
TAGTGCGTGGTAGGGTGTGTGACACACGCCCACATCCAGAGGTAGATCCTGGTGAGTCAACACCTTTCAGTACGCGTGGACGAGGACGTCTTGGCACGGCTGGACTCGGAGAGCCGGAGAGTCGGCCGGTCGCGGTCCTGGTTGGCGAAGCGCCTCCTCGATGAGGGACTGCGCATGGAGCGGCACCCGGGGATCGTGTTCCGTTCCGGGCCGGCGGGCCGGCGTGCGGGCTTGATGAGTGGACCGGACGTCTGGGAAGTGGTCCGTGCTGCCGTCGGCTACGAGAGAACACGGGAGGACGGCGCTGAGCAGGCAGGACTGACACCCGAGCAGGTTGGCGTGGCTCTGCGCTACTACGCCGAGCACAGCAACGAGATCGAGGATTGGATCCGGATGGTGGACGAGGAGGCGGAGCGAGCCGAAGCGGATTGGCGGAGCGAGCAGCAACTCCTCGCGAGGTGAAGCTGCTGCTCGACGAGATGTGGTCGCCCGCCATCGCGGCCGCGCTGTGTGAGCGAGGCCATGACGCCATCGCAGTTGCGGAGCGTTCCGATCTTCGGGGTCAGCCTGATGAGGTGATCTTCGCCGAGGCGCTGGCAGACGCACGGGCGATCGTCACCGAGAACGTCGTCGACTACCGACCCCTCGCGTCCGCAGCGTTACGAGCCGGCCGGCCTTCCCCGACGCTGATCTTCACGAGCAACCGCGCCTACCCGAGGGCGAGCCGGCGAACGGCCGGTCGCCTGGTGATCGCCCTCGACGCCTTGCTGACAACGCGAGCCGGCCTCGAAGGGGAGCACTGGCTCGAATAGCTGTGTTGTTCCAAGAATGGCTCGGAGTCCGTCCGCTGAGGCTAGCGGTGAGTTCAGTCGGTGTTGACGTGCAGGCCGTCGTAGTAGACGTGCTGCTTCTCGAAGCGCTGCTGGATGCGATCGGGCATCGGGGTGAGGTCGACCTGGCGGCCGGCCTGCATGACCAGCTTGAGCAACCTGCGCCGGCCGAGCACGGAGATGTCCCTCGACGGGTCGCCGTCGACGACGATGACGTCGGCGAGCTTGCCGGGTTCCAGGCTGCCGATCTCGTGCTCCCAGCGGGGGAGCGTGATCGCCGCCTTCTGTGTGCCCGCCGAGATCGCCTCGAGCGGCGTGAGACCACAGTGCGTGACGAGGATCTCCATCTCCTTGGCGTGCCAGTGCCCGTACGGGGTTAGCGAGAAGCCGGACTCGGAGCCGGCGATGATGGGTGCCCCGGCTTCGTAGGCCCGCCGGATGTTCTCGGCGCCCTCGTCGATCTCCCGCTTGAGCCCGTCGCGCGACGCAGCCGACATCTCCGCACCGACCGCGTCGAGCGCGTTGACCAGGAGCGGCAGCGTCGGGCAGATTGGGATCTCCTTCTCGGCCACCAACTCCAGGCCCTCGTCGTCCATGAACGAGGCGTGCATGATCCAGTCGAAGCCGGCCTTGGCGGCGAAGGTGACCGACTCCGCCGAGCGGGCATGAATCGTGCACTTCCGGCCCAGCCGGTGCACCTCGTCAGCGAGTAGTTCGAGCTCGTCGAGACGGAACGAGCAGCCGACCAGCGGGTTGTAGTAGCTGGTGGCGTCGCCGGACCCGGCGACCTTGATGAAGTCCACGGTGTCCTTGATCTGCAGGCGAACGATCTCGAGGATCTCGTCCTTGTTCCGGACCAGGACGCTGGCGTTGCCGACAGGGTTCTCGATCCAGTTCGGGAAGGCGTCGCCGAGCCCTTGATGCGTGGTGATCTCGGGACCGGCCACGCAGAAACGCGGTCCCTCGACGAGCCCCGCGTCGATGGCGTCCCGGACCGCGGTCGGGACGCGATACACCGCGGCGGGATCCGACGCGCTCGTGACCCCGGCGCGCAGCACCTTTCCTGCGTTGTAGCCGGCGAGGATGGCCCGCCACTCGGCCGAGCCGTACATCGCCAGCTCCTCCTCGCTGCGCGGCTCGCCGTAGGAGATGTGGCAGTGTGCATCCACGATGCCCGGCAGGATGGTGCCGTCGCCGGCGTCGATGATCTCCGCGGCATCGTTCTGCGCCCATTGCTCGGGAAGATCGATCCTCGACCCGACCCAGGCGATGCGGTCGCCGAGCACCGCCACTGCACCGTTCTCGATGGCCGGAGCGCCTGTGCCGTCGATCACCCGCCCGTAGAAGACGTACTCATCCGATCTGATCATCGGGACCCCCCAAGGTGCTCTGTTCCTGTCGGGATATGCGCACTGGTCTTGCCGAGGTTCGTGTAGACCCACTTCCGGCTGCCCATCCACGCTACGAACGGCGATCGTACCCGCTCGAATCCGGGCGGGCAGGTCGTCGAGAGCAGTCCCCAGAACGCCGACCAGCGCTGCGTGTGCTCCACCAGCGGTCGCTCCCGCGCCTCCCACTCAGTGAGGCCACGTTCGAGATCGTTCCGGTGGCGATCCACCGAGACAGCCAGCGACAGCATGTTGGACATCGCCAGGCACGCACCCTGGCCGAGGTTCGGCGGTTGCGAGTGGGCGGCATCCCCGCCGATCGCCACCCGCCCCCTGTGCCAGGACTTGAGCCGGACCATGGAGAAGGAATCCCAGCGTGCTTCGATGTCGGGCGTGACCCGGCGCAACCAGGATTCCAGATGAGGGAAGGATGAGACCCAGCTGTCGACATCGATTGGAACCCGGCGAGCGGTGGTGTCGTCGTTGCGGGCGCAGACCGCGAAGTAGACCCAATCGTGGTGGCAGGGGGTGTAGAGGACCCTCCGGGTTCTCGACCAGTACTCGATGCAGCGCTGAGCCTCCGGTTCATGCCGCTCGGCTTCCGTCCGGGGGATCAGCATCCGGGTGGCGCCGTCGCGCAGGATCCGCTTCTGGCGTAGGAGTCCGACCGAGTCGCGGATTTGCGAGTGCAGGCCGTCGGCGCCGACGATGAGATCGGCCTTGACGGTGTGGCCGTCCTCGAAGGTGAGTTCGCCTGCCGGCGAGGCCGAGATCGCTCGGGCGCCGGTGACGATCTCTGCGCCGAGTTGCTCGGCGCGCCGCGCCAGCGCGCTGTGCAGCAGGGGTCTCAGCATGGTCGTCAGCCGATCCCCCGGCTCATGTGAGTAGTTGAAGCTCTCGACTGTCCGCGCCCACTCGTCCCGCACGTCGAACCAGTGGACCGGGTGCGAGGTGGGTAGCAGTTCGTCATAGACGCCCAGTGCCTCCAATGTCCGCAGGCCGTTCTCCCAGACGTAGAGTCCGGCGCCCAGCTCGCGCAGAGTGGAAGCCTGTTCCCAAACTCGTGTCCTCCACCCCCGCTCTGCGAAGGCGATCGCGCAGGCGAGCCCCGCCAGGCCTCCCCCGGCGATCTCGACCGACGGTTCGGACATCAGGAGACGCGCTGGATGAAGCGCCGCTGGATCTCGTTGAACGAAGCCGCTTGTTCGAGCGACGCCATGTGGCCCGCGTCCGGAAGCTCCACGAACTCCGCGCCGGCCACGGCGTCCGCCACGAGACCTCCGTACTCGGGGAGCGTCACGAAGTCGGATTCGCCGACCGTTACCAGCGTCGGCACATGCAGTGAGTCGAGGCGATCGGCGACATCGTGGGCGAGCCCGGCGTCGTACTGGCCGACGTGCGATCCCGACCCCATCCTGGCGATCAGTGCGGCGACCTCACCCAGCGCGCCTGATGTGAACCCGTGGCGGGCGAAATGCTGGGGCGACACCAGGAAGAATGCGTAGCGCATCCAGATATCGGGATTGTTGGCCGCTGCAGTCGCCTGGCGGGCCTTGAGCCAGGCGCGGATATGCGGCGCAGTCGACGTCGCCGCCCAAGTGCTGTGCAGCGACAGCGAGGTGACTCGCTCGGGTTGTTCGACGCCAAGAGCCAACGCGATGGCTGAGCCCAGCGAGTGTCCTGCGACGTGTGCGTCCGGCCAGGCGACCTCATCCAGGACGGCGAGGACGTCAAGAGCCATGGCCGCCGGGGTCCAATCGCCGTCCGGGAGCGGATCGGACCGACCGGTACCGGCGTTGTCGACCAGCAGGCATGTCGCCCACTCGGCGAACGCCGGTGTCTGGGCAAGTGTCCAGTAGGCACCCGGGAGACCGGTCCCCGCCACGAGCACCAGGTGCGCCGGGCCATCTCCCGCGAGTTGGTAGGAGATGGCCCGATCGCCGCGCCGGGCGTAGTTCGTCGTGCCGTCAGTCACTCTGCGGGATGATCGCCACGCCGTCGACCTCCACCGTGAGTCCCTGGAGGGCCAGCGCAGTGACGCCGAGCAGGGTCGAAGCCGGGTAGGGCGCCTGGAAGTACTCGCGCCGGATCGCCAGGATCCGCTCGCGATCACGCAGGTCGGTCAGGTAGAGCCGGAGCTGCACCATGTCGTTGAGCGTCGCACCGACCGTGGCGAGGGTCGCGGCGATGCCATCCAGCGTGTAGCGCATCTGCGCTTCGGGATCACCCGGATGGGCCACTGATCCGTCCGGTGCGAGAGCCGTGTGCCCGGCGATGTACACGGTGTCGCCGACGACGCGGGCAAACGAGTACAGGCCGACGGTCAGCTGGCCCGCGGGCGAGGCGACGACGCCGTCGACGCATTCGAGTTCGATCATTCGGTTCTCCTGTCGCTCACAGATCTGTCACGAATCCCTGCTTGAGGGACTCGTCGTAGCGGAATCGCCCTTGGAGGTAGATCTTGTTCTTCTCCCAGGAGTATTCCTTGCGCTCGGGGATCGGCGTGTCCCGATCCACGGGGGCGCCGCCCTTGAGGAGCATGGCGATCTTCGACGGCGACTGCAGCACGCGAATATCGGCGAGCGGATCGCCGTCCAGCACCAGCACGTCGGCCAGCCTGCCCGCCTCGAAGGTGCCGATGCGGTCCGCCCACTGCGGCACCGTGATGGCTGCCGCGCCGGTGCCGGCGTGGATCGCCTCGAGAGGCGTCAGACCCAGATGGGTCACGAGGATCTCCATCTCGAAGGCGTGCCACTCGCCGAAGGGAACCAGCGACCAGCCGGTCTCGGACCCCGAGATGATGGTTGCTCCCTGCCTGAAGGCGTTGCCGAGGTTCTCGCTGGCGGCGTCGACCTCCCGTTTGAAGACGTCGAGCGAACTGGCGCCGGCGTCACCCGCGGACGCCAGGAGGTTCACCAGCAGGGTGAGCGCCGGCACGATCGGGATCTGCTTCTCGAGCACGATGTCGAGCCCCTCGGAGTCCATGTAGGAGGCGTGCTGGAGCCAGTCGAAGCCGGCTGCCGCGCACGCCCGGACCGACTGAGCGGTGCGCGCGTGCACCGTGCATTTGCGGCCGAGCCGGTGGGTCTCCGACGCCATGAGTGTGAACTCCTCCTCGGTGAAGGCCATGCCTTCCACCGGGCCGGCGGTCACCGCCGAGTCGTTCGACCCGGAGACCTTGATGACGTCGACTCCGTCCTTGACCTGTAGGCGTATCTCCTCGGCGATCTCGTCGGGGCTCTTGACGAGCACCCCGGCCTGGCCGGGCGGGAACTCCATCCAGCTGGGGAAGGCGTCCTCCAGACCCTGGCGGCTGGTGATCTGCCGGCCGGCGGCGGCCATCCGGGGGCCCTCGACGATCCCCGCCTCGATGGCGTCGCGGAGGCAGGCCGAGATGTTGAACGTCGTGGCGGGGTCAGAGAGGCTCGTGACACCGGCGCGCAGCACCTTGCGGGCGTTCCAGGCGGCGAGCATCGAGCGGTACTCCACCGGCGTGTAGAGCGCCAACTCCTCCTCCGATCGGGCCTCTCCGAAGGAAGTGTGGACGTGGGCGTCGACGAGTCCGGGCATGATCGTGCGGCCCTCGCCGGTCACGTGCTCGAGTCCCATGGTCGCGTACTTCTCGGGTACGGCGGCGGCCTCCCCGACCCATTCGACGGAGTCGCCGACGACGATCACCGTCCCGTCGGTGATGGGAGCCGCGCCGGTCCCGTCGATGACCTGGCCGTCCAATCGATATCCGTTGTTCATCACTGCGCTCCTTCGGGGATGCCGGCGATGGCTTCGATCTCGACGAGCATGTCCGGAACGGCGAGAGCGCTGACCTCGAACAGCGTGCTGGCCGGCTTGGCGTCGCCGAAGAACTCCTTGCGGACGGGGTTGACGGCCGCGCGGTCACCGATGTCGGTCAGGAAGACCGTGACCTTGAGGACGTCGCCCATGTCCGCTCCGACCTCTTGCAGGGCGTCGCGGATGTTCTGGAGCACAACCCGTGTCTGGGTGACCACGTCTCCCTTGCCGACCACATTGCCGTCGCTGTCGAAGGCGGCGGCCCCCGACACGAACAGCAGGTCACCGAAACGGACCGCGTCGGTGTAGTGGCTGATCGGCTCGGCCGCTCCCTCGACCCTGATCTCCTGTCTTGTCGCCATGGCTAGCTCCTTTGTTCAGCAGACTCGACATCGCGCAGGAACTCGTCGATCGCCTCGTTGAGTTCGGCGCCGCGTTCTACCCACATGAAGTGTCCCGCCTTGGGGATCACCCGGCGCCGGGCTCCCGGGATTGCCGCGGCGACCGTCTCGTTGTAGCGGGGCAGCGTGATGAGATCCTCGTCGCCGTAGACGACCAGAGTGGGGCAGGCGATCCCTTCCAGGCGGTCGGTCGTGTCGTGTCCCATGTCGGCGTCGAAGTGCCCGATGTAGGCATGCAGTGGTTGAGCGCTGGAGTTGGCGGCGAAACACGCCTCGACCTGTGCTTGGACATCGGGCTCCAGGTCGATGACGGTGTGCCCGGACATCCAGAAGGAGAACGCCCGGAAGACCTCGATCGGCGCTTCGGAGCGGAGCGTGAGCAGCCGGGCCTCGAACCAGCGACGGATGTGGTGCTCCCGGGCGGTCGACGACCACGTGGAAATCAGCGTCGCCGAGCGGACCAACTCGGGCCAGCCCAGTGCCAACTCCTGGATGATCGCCGAGCCCAGGCTGACGCCGGCGAAGTGGGCCGGCGGCAAGTCGAGATGCTCGACGAGTCCGACGACGTCCTCTGCGAAGGTGCCCACCGAGTAGCCGGTCTCGGGCGAGTCGCTCTTGCCGGCGCCGCGCAGATCGAAGGTGACGCAGCGGTAGCGCTTCTCGAAGTGCGGGGTCTGCCAGACGTCCCAGACGCCGCCGCCGATCCCTGTGCCGGCGACCCAGACGAACGGATCCCCCTGGCCCCGCTCCTCGTAGTGCAGCCTGATCCCGTTGACCTTCACGTACGGCATGGTTCAGCCAATCGCTCGTCCACCGTCGACGTTGAACTCGCTGCCGGTGATCCAGGTCGAGGAGGCCGACATCAGCAGGAGCACCATCCCGGCAACGTCGTCCGGCTCACCGACCCGTCCGAGGGGGAAGATGCTCGTGAGCTCGTCGAGCATCCGGTCGTAGACCTCGGGGTCCATGCCGGCGTCGATATAGATGTCGCTGCGCACCAGCGACGGTCTGATCACGTTGACCCGCACTCCGTGGGGGGCCAACTCGGCGGCGAGCGCCTTTGTCAGCCCCTCGATCGCCCCCTTGGTGGCCGTGTAGCCCACGGCCTTGGGAAGTGGGCGCTGGGTCAGCATCGAGCTGAAGTTGACCACGGCGCCGCGGGTTTGCTTGAGATCATCGAGGCACTGCTGGATCATGATGATCGTTCCCTCGACGTTGGTGCGGAACTGTTCACGCAGGACATCGAGTGTCAGTTCCTCGATGGACTGCTCGATGATGGTCCCCGCCGCGTTGACCAG
>JAPONU010000407.1 GCA_026713745.1 bacterium | reverse complement strand
GTTCTCGTCGAACAACGTGAAGAACTCCGCCGCGGAGTTGATCCCGAGCTCGAAAGTGGAGTTGGTCTCCTGGAAGATCTGCCAGGAACTGTTGCGCGTCTGAACGAGGGTGCCGTCGAGATCAAACAGCAGTGCCCGGAGAGCGGACATCCTTCAGCCCCCGAGGGCCGTTACGGTGGACAGTCCCAAGAAGTCCTGTGTCTCCCCCTTGCCGACCTTCCCGTCCTGGTCGGTCCAGTCCATCAGGGCGTTGAAACCGATGACATTGGGCCAGGCCTGCCAGGGGAACGTCGTCAACCCCGAGCCGGTGAATCGGTACTGGCGGCCGATCCGGTCCTCCACCTCGAGATGCTTCTCAACGGCGTAGAAGCCGTCCCTGACGGTACGGCCGCTCCCGCTGCGGAGGCCGTACACCTCCCCGTGATCCATGATGTACCCGTGCGTCAAGCGCAATCCTTCGAGCTCGTGGGGGTCGAAGTCGAAGATGGCGTGTAGGGCGTAGTCCTCCGAGAAGTGCGCGTGCAGCCAACTCATGGAATGGGCATGCCGCTCTCCTCGTACCCCCCAGCTGTGATCCATCGTCGAGACGCACCGGAACGGGATCTTCGAGCCCCGGAGCACGATCTCGCCCTCGAAAAGCCCGGTCTCGTCGAAGTGGCCGCTGTAGGCGGTTCCCCACTGGAAGTCCGACCCCTCGATCTTCGCCGCGAGCATCGGATCCTGCTCGGGATCGTTGATGTCGAACGGCTCCATCAGCGACCGGTAGTTGAAGTGGATCTCGGTGCCCTCACCGTCGTCGTAGTCGATCTCCCAGTCCATGTTGGGCTTGGTGCAGCGGACCACCAGCCCGTTGGCCAGTTCGTAGTCCAAGAGGTCGAACTCGGGCCCCATCGGGAGGTGCATCTGCATGTCGCAGTATTCGGCCTCCCAGTGGGAGTAAGCGCGTCGCGAACACATGTGGATCGTGGACAGCGCGACTCCCAAGTTGGTTCGGCAGAGGACGTAGACACCGCAATTGAGGTTCAACTCCGGCACGTAGAAGCCGAAGAAGTTCGTCTCCGCCCAGTGCGGGCTGTCCGACGTCGGAACGTGAAGTGCAGCATCGCTGTCCAGAATCATGCTCGCCTCCCTTGAAGTCCGCTGTGTCCCCGTCAATCCCCGCAGCGGTGTACTACCCCCGCAACGGTGTGCTACAACCGTGTTCTAGTTGTCCCCAGGCATCGCCGTACCCGATTCTCGGGACAGCAACCGGCGCCCAGAGTTATCCACAGGAGAGTAGTACGGCCAAGTTTGGCAGGCGTATTGTGCTCTCATGGTGTATAAGCGGCTGTTCTCCAAGGCCGGTCCGGCGCGCAACCTCCCCGAGACATCGGTGCCATGCAGCTAGCCAGAGTCATCGGACAGGTCGTTGCGACGGTCAAGGAGCCCGGTCTGGACTCGTTCAAGATCCTGATCGTTCGGAACATCGATCCGTCCGCGCCGGAGGACGAGACGACCGAGCCCCCCTATGTCGCCGTCGATCTCGTCGGAGCCGGCGAGGGCGAACTCGTCACCGTGGCACAGGGGAGCGCGGCGCGGGTGCCGACAGCCACAGCAAACACCCCGACCGACAGCGCTGTTGTGGCAATAGTTGACACCTTGGCTGTTGACGGAGCCGTCACCTTCGAGAAGTGACCGCTCGCTCGACCCGCTGAAACCCAGCGTTCCGAATCCGAAACCGAAGAACCACAACAACACATTGATGGAGGTACGACCAAATGGCGACCAGAGGATCAGGAATCTCCCTGACAGCTCTCGGCCTCATTGAGACCCGCGGGCTGGTCGGTGCGATTGAAGCCGCAGACGCAATGGTCAAGGCAGCCAACGTACAACTCGTCTCACGCGAGCAGATCGGGGGTGGTCTCGTGACTGTGATGGTTCGAGGAGACGTCGGAGCGGTCAAGGCCGCTACCGATGCCGGATCCGTTGCAGCGGGCAAGGTGGGCGAGGTCATCGCAGTGCACGTCATCCCGCGTCCTCACGACGAGGTCGAGATGATCCTTGGTGATGCCGCCACTGGAGCTGCTACCACGTAACCACTGCCGCCTGAGCAGACCACTGTCCACAGCTCAGCAGCGTCATGACCACCGCCCTTGACACCGACCTGGCCGCACTGGCCGAGGCCCGCGCCAAGGCGCGCGAGGCGAGAGCCGCGTTCGAGGAGTTCGTCGGCACGAGCCAGGAGCGCCTCGACGCCATCCTCCGGCAGATGGCCCGTGCGGGAACGGCCGCGGCCGAGGAACTGGCGCGCCTGGCCGTCACCGAGACCGGCTACGGCGTCTACGAGCACAAGATCCTCAAGAACCGCTACAACACGACCTTCGTCGCCAAGCACATGCTCCGGCAGAGGGCCGTTGGCGTGCTTTGGGTGGACGAGCACAGCAGGATGACCGCAGTCGGTTGTCCGGTCGGGGTGATAGCGGGACTCATCCCGCGCACCAACCCCACCTCCACGGTGCTCTTCAAGGCGCTCGCCGCTATCAAGTCCGGGAACGGGATCGTCTTCTCGCCCCACCCCCGAGCCGTCGAGTGCTGTGTTCGAACGACCGAAGTCCTGGCCGAGGCGGCGGTGAAGGCAGGCGCACCGCGCGGCCTGATCTCCTGCCTGGAAACTCCGACCCTGGCAGGCACGCGGGAGTTGATGAGCCACCCGGCGGTGTCTCTGGTCCTCGCCACGGGCAGTGGCGAGATGGTCCGCGTCTGCTATTCCTCCGGCAAGCCCACGATCGCCGTGGGGGCGGGCAACGTCCCCGTCTATATCCACCGCAGCGTGCCCGACATCACCGAGGCCGCGCTCATGGTCACCGAATCGAAGGCCTTCGACAACGGCACCGCCTGTGTCGCCGAGCAGGCCATCATCCTGGACGAGCCGATCGCCGATCAGGCCCTGGAGGCCCTGCGCGAGGCGGGCATGAGCATGCTCGAACCCTCCGAGCACGAATCACTGCGACGCCTGCTCTTCGATGAGCGGGGCGGGCTCCGGCCGGACCCGGTGGGGCAGTCGGCGGTCAGGTTGGGGAATCTCTGCGGCATTCCGGTCGACCCTGAAGCACGGGTCCTCGGTGTCCAACTCGACACCGTGGGGCCCCACGAGCCGTTGTCGGCGGAGATCCTCGGTCCTGTCCTGAAGCTCTACCGGGCGCCGACGCCGGCGGCCGCATTCGACAGGTGCCTGGAGGTGCTGCGCTTCGGAGGTGAGGGTCACACTTTGGGCCTGCACGCCACCGACGTGGACATCATCGAACGCTTCTCCGCCCTCCCCGCCTCACGCTTCCCGGTGAACACGCCGACCCTCTTCGGCGGGATGGGTTACAGCGCCGACATCGACCCCTCGTTCATGCTCGGCACCGGCACCTGGAGCGGCTCGATCAGCTCGGACAACATCACGGCGCTGCACCTCATCAACATCAAGCGGATCGCGCACGAGGTGCGTCCCTGGCGGCAACTCGCCAGCGACACGGCACTCCCACCATGACCCTGACCGCGGTGCGACCTGCTCAATCAGCCGGGTATTACCTCGACCGGGTTGCGCGCACCCTCGAGGCGGCTCCCCTGCCCCTGAGCGGTGAGATTCACGCCGGCGTCGACCTGGGAACATCCACGGTCGTGCTGACCGTCACCGACGGCGACGGGTTGCCGGCGTTCGTCGCCACCGAGCCTTGCGAGGCGCTGCGCGATGGCGTCGTGGTGGACTTCGGTGGAGCGGTCGAGGCCGTCACGAGGCTCGTCGAGACCGCCGCCGCCGGGACCGGCCACCGGATCGGGGCGGCCGCGGTTGGCTACCCACCGGGGATCGGGCCGTCGGAGAGCCGGGCATGCCGCTTCGTCCTGGAGCGCGCCGGCCTGGATTGCACGGCACTCGTGGACGAAGTGAGCGCGGCCAACGCGGTGCTGTGCATCGGAGACGGCGTTCTGGTGGATGTCGGCGCCGGGTCCACCGGAGTTGGGATCTTCCGTGGCGGGGAACTCGTCGGGGTGGCTGACGTTGCGGGGGGCGGTCATCATCTGAACCTGATCCTGGCCGGAGCGCTCGGAACCTCCGTCGAGGAGGCGGAGAGGCGCAAGCGGACCGACGGCGCCGACCACCTGCCGATCCTCCGTCCCGGGCTCGAGCGCATCGCCGTCTCCATCGACCGGCTGTCCACTGGCCACGGATCGCTGCCCGTGCATCTCGCCGGCGGCGGGTTGATGTTGCCCGGAGCCGCCGAGGTCGTCTCGCAGTACCTGGCGCGGGAAGTCGTCGAGTACCCGCACGCCCTCTACATCACGCCCCTCGGCCTGGCCTGGAGTTCGCAATGACAGACGTGACCCTGCGTACGTACTCATTCATCGATCGGCTGCAACCGCAGTGCGCCGCGCACATCGCCGCAACCTGCCAGGGTGACGTGCCCGTGGCGGGGATGGCGGAACTGTTCGTGGAGATGTCGCCGGGCAACGAGGTCTTCCACGTGGCCGACGTGGCCCTCAAGGCGGCCAGCGTGCGGCCAGCACTGCAGATCATCGAGCGCGAGTTCGGACTCCTGGAGTTGCACTCCGAGAGTCAGGCCGAGGTGCTGGCTGCAGGAGCCGCGATCCTGTCGGAGCTGAACCTGCAGGAATCGGACCGCCTGAAGCCGACGATCGCCTCGACGCAGTTCATCACCAACATCCATCCCTACCAGGCGCAGCTCCTGAACAAGTTCCGCAAGGGCGCACTCCTCATTCCGGGTGAGAGTCTCTTCGTCCTCGAGGTGGCACCCGCCGCCTACGCCGGTCTGGCCGCCAACGAGGCGGAGAAGGCCGCCACGATCAAGGTCGTGGAGATTCGCGCGGTGGGACGATTCGGCCGCACGTTCCTCGCGGGCACCGAGAGTGAGGTCGCCACCGCACGTGATGCCGCCGTCGGGGCGCTGTCGAGTCTCGAGGGTCGGACATGAGGGTCACCCGGACATGAAAGTCATCGGCGTCAAAGACGTCGAGGAGAATGCCGGGGGGGAACTCCGCGTCGAGGTCGGCGACATCGTCACCCCGCTGGCACGGGACCGCGCCCGCGACCTGAACGTACGCTTCATCGCTGCGCCCGCCGGCGGGAACAGCCCGGATTACATCGGCACCCCTGCCGCCGCGTTCGAGGATCCCGCTCCGAACGGTAGGCAACCGGCCAACGACCCGCCTGCCGGAGCCCTGTACCGGCGGGGCGCCCCGGTCGTTGGAGCCAATCAGGATCCCGAGTCGGTCGCCTCGGGGCCGCACCGGGGCCCCGGCGGGCGCCTGACCGTCGTGGGAGCCGGACACGTGGGCGTCACGACCGCCATGCGCCTCGCCGAGTCCGACCTGTTCGGCGAGGTCGTCATGATCGACACGGTGGAGGGACTGGCCGAGGGCCTGGCATTGGATCTGACCCACAGCTCGGGCCTGCAAGGGTTCGGGACGGCGCTGCGGGGCACCAGCGATCCCGCCGAGGCCGCCGGCGCCGACTACGTGGTCGTGACCGCCGGGCGACCCCGGCAACCGGGCATGTCCCGGAGCGATCTGATCCGCGTGAACGCTGAGATCATCAGCGCCGTCTCCGCCGACATCAGGCGGCACTCGCCCGACGCCACTGTGGTGGTGGTCACCAACCCCCTCGACGAGATGACCGCTCTCGCCCAGCGAGAGACCGGCTTCGGGGCCGAGCGCGTGCTGGGCATGGCCGGCGTGCTGGATGCCGCCCGCTTCTGCGCCCTGGTCGCCCTCGCCACCGGCAAGCGTGCCGAAGAGGTCTCGGCGCTGGCCCTCGGCAGCCACGGCGGCGAGATGGTGATTCCCCTCAGCTGTGCCCGCGTCGCCGGCCGGCCGATCACCTCGGTCCTCGACGCCGCAACCCTGAGTTCGATCACCGAGCGCGCCCGCAACTCGGGCGCCGAGGTGGTCGGGTTGCTGAAGACAGGCAGCGCCTACTACGCCCCCGCGTCCTCGGTGGCCAGGATGATCAGGGCCATGGTCCAGGGCAGCGACGAGGTGCTCGGTGCCTGCGTGCAGGCGGACGGCACGTTCGGCATCAGCGGCACCTACCTCGGCCTTCCGGTCCGCCTGGGAACCGGCGGGGTCGCCGAGATCGTGAACCTCGACCTCACCGTCCCGGAACTCGAAGAACTGAAGGTCGCCGCACAAAGGATCGAAGAACGGTTCAGTGAACTGGCAGGCGCCTGATGCGCGCCATCGTCTTCGACTCTCCCGGTAAGGTCGCCCTCGCCGACGTCCCCGAACCCCGCATCGAGCACCCCACCGACGCCCTCGTGGACATCAAGGTCAGCGCCATCTGCGGGACCGACCTCCACGCCCTGCACGGGGTCCCCGGCATCCCGCCCGGCACGGTGCTGGGCCACGAGTTCACTGGCGAGATCGTTGCGGTCGGCTCGGCGGTGCAGGACCGCAAGGTCGGGGAACTGGTCAACGCCAGTGATTTCACGGCCTGCGGGCGCTGCTGGTGGTGCCGCAACGGCGACCACTGGGAGTGCGAGGATCGCAGCTTCTTCGGCTTCGGATCGGTGTTCGGTGAGCCGCTGCCGGGGGCTCAGTCGGAGTTGATCCGGGTGCCGCACGCCGATACGGTCCTCTGCCCGGTGCCCGAGTACTGCACCCCCGAGGCCGCCGTGTTCGTCGGCGACACGCTCGCCTGCGGCTTCGCGGCCGCAGAGCGCGGAGAACTACTTCCGGGTGAGGCCGTCGCCATCGTGGGCGGGGGCACCGTCGGTCAGATGGCGAGCCTGGCCTGCCAGATCATCGGCGCGGCGACCGTCGTCGTCACCGACCGCCTCCCCGCACGCCTGCAGGTGGCGGCGGACAACGGGGCGATCGCCGCCACCCCCGCCGACGCGGAGGGGATCATCGCCGAAGTGACCGATGGGCGAGGTGCCGATCTGGCGATCGACGCCGTCGGAGGGCAAGCCCCCCTCCTGGCCGCCTGTGACCTCGTGCGGCGGCGAGGCCGGATCACCTCAGTGGGGGCGCACTTCGACGGCACCTTCCCCTACCCGATCGCCAAGGCCTTCGCCGAGGAGCTGACGCTCAGTTGTGCCATCGGGGACTCCATCAGGCTGCGCGACCGGATCTTCCCGCTGTTGGCCGCCGGAGTGCTCGACCCGACCGTCGTTGTGACCGCCTCAGTCTCACTTGCCGAGGCCGCCGAGGCGTACCAGCGGATGGCCGCCCACGACGAACTGAAGGTGCTGATCCACCCCTGAGGCGGCCCCCTCTCCCCCGGGTCTCGGTAGGAGTGGGCCGAGTCACTCGGTTGGAGTCCTCGCCGAGCCGCCGGGGGCTGGATTCCGGGTTCCGCCGGAATGACGCATATCGCGATTCGGCGCGTCTCTCAGCAGTCTCCCTAAGGGGTCAGGCTGCCGATGGACTCGCTCCTCACCGCACCACCGCAACAGAGGACCAGGACCGCAAGTCTCCCTACGGGGTCAGGCTGCCGATGGACTCGCTCAGGATGTGCGTGTACTTGAGGATGGTCACGCACACCACGATGACGATGCCTCCCAGCCCGATGGTGGCGAGGCTCACCCGCGGCACCGTCCACAGCCGCTCGCGTCCAGCGGCCTGCCGAGACTGCTTGGGCTCTGCGGTGGCGCCACGCCTGCCGCGCCCCGCGGCCCATCTGTCGTGGCTCCTGCCGCGGCTCGCAGTCCCTCCAGCCGACCGGCGGGCGGCGCGGCTGAGGGGGATGAGCAGCAGCGTCATGACCGAGTACATGGCGATCTTGAGGTAAAGGGAGATCGTGTAGGGCTGTGCGTACGGGAGCGTGAACAGGGCGCGCGCCTGGCTCGCCGACAGCGGCGGCGGGTAGGCCACCAGGATGTTCAGGTTCAGGATGCCCGTCAGCCACATGACGAAGGTCACCGCAATCGCCGCCCTCACGAGGCGGTTCACGTTCCGCTCCAGGAAGTCGTTGGTGCGGACCGAGAACCACTTGGCTCTGTTGGGGGAGCTGATGCACACCAGGGCCAGCGCCACGGCGAACCACAGCACGCCGAAGATCGAGTGAACCGTCAGGAGGACGACTTCGCCCGGATTGGCCGACGGAAGCTCCCTGACCT
>JAPONU010000406.1 GCA_026713745.1 bacterium | reverse complement strand
TGAGCAACGACGGCCACGTGAAAGTGACCGACTTCGGCATCGCCACGATGATGGGCGGAGGCCCGTCGGCGGGCCTCACCGAGACAGGCACAGTTGTCGGCACCGCCTCCTACCTCTCACCCGAGCAGGCGCGCGGCGAACCCACCGATGCCCGCAGCGACCTCTACTCGCTCGGCGTGGTGCTCTACGAGATGCTCTCGGGGTACCCGCCCTTCCGGGGCGACACGCCCATCTCCGTCGCCTACCAGCACGTCCAGGATCTGCCGGTGCCCCTCGGAGAGATCGCCGCGGGGGTGCCGAGGGTGCTGGAGAGCATCACAATGCGACTGCTCGCCAAGGATCCCGAGGACCGCTACGAGCGTGCCGAGGATCTGCGCGAGCACCTCCGGATCATCCGCGAGCGGCTCGAGCAGCCCGCACCGGAACATCCGCCGGAGCCGGAGCCGCCCGCACGCCCACCGGCGCCGCCCGCACGCCCACCGGCGCCGCCCGAGCGCCCGGCGCTGCCTCCGCCCCCGCCGACGCCGCGCCGCCCGGTCGTATCGAGCCCGCCGCGCCGCCAGGACCCGCGTCCGGGAGCACAGCCTCGACAGCGGCCCCCCCGACCCCAGGTGCGCCGAGCGCCGCCGAGGGGTATCACCCAATGGTGGACCGGCCGGATACCCGCGGCGCGCCGCCCGCCCGGCTACGGGCAACGGCCCGGCAGCGACCGCGGCGGGAGCCGCGACATCTACGGCCGCCTGGAGCGCCAGCGCCGCTCCGGTTTCTTCTTCGTCGGCTTCGCCGTGCTGCTGGTGGTCCTGCTGATCATGATCGTCGTGCTCGTGGAGGTGCTGGGTCCCGACGACAACGAGACAGGCACCCCGGTGCCGGCATCGGTCTCGGTGCCGTCGGTGTTCCAACTCGAGGAGGCGGTCGCGGTGCGCACCCTCGAGTCGGCGGGCTTCCCCGTCATCACGGTGCGGGAGGCGAACGCCGAGATTCCCGCGGGGCGCGTATTCGACCAACAGCCGCGCGCCGGGACGAAACTGGCGCCCGGCTCGACGATCACCCTCACGGTCAGCGCGGGCGCCTCGGCGGTTCCCGTGCCCAACGTCCAGGGATGGCAGGCCATCGACGCCGAGCGGGCCCTGCGGGGGGCGGGATTCGCCGTCAACCTCGTCCAGGTGGGCAGCGAGCGACCCGCCGGGGAGGTCCTGCAGCAGGAGCCGGCGCCTCTGGTTCCCCACGAGGTCGGCACCGCGGTCACGCTGAACATCTCCGCGGGCCCCGCGGCCATTCTGGTGCCGAACGTGGCGGGAATGGACGATGTCGACGCGGCGGTGGCCATCACGAACGCCAGGCTGCTCGTCGAGCGCCTCGACGAGCCGTCCGAGGCGGTGCCCGAGGGTGTGGTCATCCGCACCGAACCCCAGGCCGGCAGTCAACTTGCCGAGGGCAGCCAGGTACTTGTCTACGTGTCGTCGGGACCGGAGAGCGTGACCATGCCCGACCTGACGGGCCTCAACCCCACGACCGCGCTCATCCAGCTCGACACGCTCGGCGTGACCGCCGATGTCGTGGCCGTGCCCCCGCTGGATGGCGAGACGCCGGGCCTCATCGTCTCCCAGGAGCCCGAGGCGGGGACACCGATCGGTCCCAGCTCGATCCTCACGCTGTACGTGATCGGAGAACTCGAGACCGGAGAACCCGAAGAACCCGACGGCGACGAGTTGATACCGCTCGACGGCGACAGCGGAGGCGAGACGCCCCCCACCGAGGGTGAGACCGATCCGTCCGGGCTGCCGGAACGCCCGGCGCTCGAGGAGGGCTAGCCGGCCCGCTCAGCGTCCGTTCCCGGCAGTCCCAGGAAGTTCGCCAGGATGGCGTGGCCGTCGACGGTCATCTGGGACTCCGGGTGGAATTGCAGTCCCTCGATGGCCATGGAGCGATGGCGCAGCCCCATGATGACGCCGTCGGCTGTGGTGGCGGTGACCTCCAGGCTGTCGGGGACCGAGGAGGGTTCCACCACCAGGGAGTGGTAGCGGGTGGCCTGCAACGGGTTGGACACCCCCTCCAGGACACCGGCACCGTCGTGGTGGATCTGCGACACCTTGCCGTGCATGACCGCGGGGGCACGCACGATCGTGCCGCCGAATACCTCGGCGATGCACTGGTGTCCCAGGCACACCCCCAGGATCGGGCAGCGGCCCGCCAACTCGGCGATCGCGTCGCAGCAGATGCCCGTGTCTCCGGGACGACCGGGGCCGGGGCTGACGAGCATGGCCTCGGGCGCCAGGGCAACGGCCTCGCGCACCGTGAGCTCGTCGTTGCGTGCCACGATCGTCTCGGCGCCAAGTTCTCGCAGGTACTGCACCAGGATGTAGACGAACGAGTCGTAGTTGTCGAGGACCAGTACCCGGCGTCGCACGGGTGTTGAGGGTACCGGCCGCCTATCCTGCGGGCATGGCGAATCCTCCCAAGCGCAAGGTCCAGGGCGGCAGGGTGACCCCGAAAGGGACGCGACCAGCGGGGGAGCAGTTCCTGCCCCCCGAGGCCAAGGTGAGCCCCACCTGGGTCCCGGTCCTGCTGTTCTCCCTGCTCGCCGCAGGAATGATCCTCATCATCGTCAACTACCTGAACCTGATCCCGGGTGGCACCAGTAACTGGTGGCTGCTGGCGGGCTTGGGGCTCATCCTCGGCGGGGTGATCACGGCAACCCAGCTGCACTGACGGCGGGCGGCGCGACGGGACTCGTCTTCCGGCCCGCACAGCCGTCCGCGGCCAACAGGACCGGTGGCAGGCACGCAGGCGGCGGGTCGGAGCGCAAACTACATACTCGTACTTCCCCCCAAGGTTTTCCACACCTGTGGGAAACCTTGGGCGCCGGACCCTCAGTCCTCGATCGGCGCCATGATCGACATCTCCTCGGCGCAGTGGCGCGGCGGTTCGGGATCCTCGGTCGGTGCGACCGTCATGCGGACCTCGGTCCCGCACAAGGTGCAGCGGTAGGTGAGGCGCACCTTGCGCAACTCACCCGGCGGCGGAGGTTCGGGCTGCGGTTGCGCCAGTATCCGGAGGATCACGATTCCCACCCAGAGGATCGCCAAGCC
>JAPONU010000405.1 GCA_026713745.1 bacterium | reverse complement strand
CCGTCGCGTTCGATGTGCGTGCGAATCTTGCCCTTGTGGCGGAAGGAGATGCCCGGCTCGCTGGTGATGGACGAGAACACGGCGCCGTCGGTCACCACCTCGCCGAAGTAGCGCTCCTGCTGTTCGGGCGTGGCGATCTGTCGCAGGAAGAAGAGGATCGCCGAGTGCATGTTGAACGTCAGCCCGGTGCTGGCGCAGCCCTGCGCGATCTTCGACAGGATCGTGGCGTAGGTGAAGGAGTCGGCGCCGATGCCCCCGAAGCGTTCGGGGACCATGAGCGGCAGGAGTCCACTGGCCCGTAGGTCGTCGTAGTTCTCGAACGGGAACCGGTTCTCGTCGTCGACCATGGCGGCCCGGGGGGCGAAGGCGTCGCGGCTCAACTCCTCGGCGATGTCCACCCACTTGCGATGGCGCTCGGGAACTTTGAACGGGGACACCTTGGGTTCCATAGCGCAATCCTAACGACGGACGGCGCGGCCTTGCCCCGGTGTCCCCTCCCCCGGTTGTTGGTCTGTCCGGTCGGGGCCGCCGGCGGATCGTCTGGCGAAATCGATCCGGCGCCGTCCCCCCGGTGTCCCCTCCCCCGGTTGTTGGTCTGTCCGGTCGGGGCCGCCTCTCCTCCGATGTGGTGGCTCGGGAACTTTCTTCCCCACCGGGGCGTCTCAGAGGTGATCGAACGCGCTGAGCGCGTGCAAACGAAGGAGGAGCGATCATGCAACAGTTCGATTCGAAATCCCGGATCTCCACCCGGCTACGGGTGGCAATCGGAGCGGTCGTCGTGGCGGGCCTGCTGGCGACGGCCTGCGGTGCTGCTGATGACGGTGATTCCGCCACGCCTGCGCCTGCGCCGTCGCCGGCGCCGTCCGCGGACTCCGGCCGAACGAGGTCGGACTCGCCGCCCGCACCGGCATCCATGCCGGAACCGGCGCCTGCGCCCGCTGCCGAGTGGTCGGACGCGTCGCCGGCACCGCCGGCGGAACCCGCTCCGGCTACGAGTCGAGCTCGGGAGGTGCTCGCCGAGGCGGAGGCCGTTGCGGAGGCCGCGCAGGCGGCAGCGGATCTGGCGCAGGCGACGGCGGAAGGCAATCAGGAGTCCGTCGCGGCCGCGGAGGCCGGCCTGGCCGATGCTCAGGCTGCCGCGGACGAGGCCCGTTCTGCGGCCGCTGCAGCACAGGCGGAGGCGTCAGCGGCCCAAGCGGAGGCCTCGGCGGCACAGGCTGCGGCGCCGGAAGCGGCACAGGCTGCGGCGGCTCCGGCTGCTCCCCGGGCGGCCGAGCGATCGGCCTGGGGTTCGGTGGAGCCGACCCGGCCGGGGGAGTGCTGGGGTTGCTCCTCTGACATCTTCCAGGACTACGGCGTGAACCCGTTCGTGGACACCTACCGGGACGCCCTCTCGACGTTCGCCCTCGACGTGGACACCGCCTCCTACGTGGTGACGCGCAACTACCTGGAGGGAGGAGCGCTGCCGCCGATGGAGGCGGTGCGCGTGGAGGAGTTCGTCAACTACTTCGACGGTGGCTACGAGCCGGAGTGGGACGAGTTCACCATCGACATGGAGGCGGCGCCGTCGCCGTTCGCCCGCGAGGACTATGTGCTGCTGCGGGTCGGCGTGCAGGCGCCCGACGTGTTGGCCGACGTGGTCATACCCGACAGCGTGATCGTGGTGATGGACCGATCGGGGTCGATGGGCGAGCAGGCCGGCTACGGCGGCGAACGGCTCGATCGCATCGCACTGGCACACGCGGCCGTGAAT
>JAPONU010000404.1 GCA_026713745.1 bacterium | reverse complement strand
TGCGCCCTGAGCACCGACGCCACCATCACCTGCTGGGGGGAATCCTGGTATTCCAACAGCGACGGCCAGACCGACGCGCCCACCGGCCAGTACACCGCCATCACCGCCGGCGACGACCATTCGTGCGCCCTGCGCACCGACGCCACCATCACCTGCTGGGGAAACAACAACTACGGCCAGACCGACGCGCCCACCGGCCAGTACACCGCCATCACCGCCAGCTACCGCCATTCGTGCGCCCTGCGCACCGACGCCACCATCACCTGCTGGGGAGACAACCAAAGCGGCGAGACCGACGCGCCCACCGGCCAGTACACCGCCATCGCAGCCGGCGGGTTGCATTCGTGTGCCCTGCGCACCGACGCCACCATCACCTGCTGGGGAAGCAACGGCCTCGGCCAGACCGACGCGCCCACCGGCCAGTACACCGCCATCACCGCCGGCCGCGGCCATTCGTGCGCCCTGCGCACCGACGGCGCCGTCACCTGCTGGGGTTCCGAATCCACCCACCTTCCGGCGTGGTAGCGCTGCCCCGAAGCCCGCAGCGGTTGCATAGACCACGAGCAGCAACACGGGGCTCCTGATCCCGGGCGTCATGCGCCACGTTGGGAGGCGGGCTCCGAACCGCGCCGTGCAATGATCGGCGCCGTGGCCATCCGGCTGGAGTTGTAAGTAAGTTATATGTTAGTTGTAGCAACCATGGCTTAGTTGTAGTATTCGGTCATGGTGGACGGCCCTTCCGCGGTCATGCCCGCACTGCAATCCTTGGTCGATGCGACCCTTGAGCGGATTCGGGCCGCCGGCTGCGACCTGCAGGCGGTGGAGGTCAAGCAGGCCGCGGGAGGCCTACCCCGTTCGGCGATCGAGTCGGTTTGCGCGTTCGCGAACGCCCGTGGCGGCCTGCTGCTCCTCGGGCTGACCGACGGGGACTTCCGCCCCGTCGACATCGATGCACCGAAGCTGGCCGCCGATCTCGCCTCGGCCTGCGCCGATGGGCTGGCGCCAAGCATCCGACCGGAGATCGACATCGCCGACATCGAAGGGCGTCCGGTGGTGGTTGCCAGAGTCGAGGAACTGGGACACGAGCGGCGGCCGTGCCACGTCCGGGCGCGCGGACTGGAGCGCGGAACGTATCTGCGGACCCACGACGGCGACCGGCGCCTGAACTCCTATGAGGTGCACGTGATGGTGGCAGGGAGGGGCCGGCCCGACGACGACTCGGCCGTCGTCGAAGAATCCCGGACCGACGACCTCGACCCGCGGCTCACCGATGCACTACTGCACCGGCTTCGGGAGACCCGAGGTCCGGTGTTCGCCGACGCGACCACCGAAGAGATCCTGCACATGCTGGGCGTTCTTGCCGAGCCCCGCCCCGGCTCGGCGGTCCGGCTCGCCGGCCTCCTGGCGCTCGGACGCTATCCCCAGCGGTTCTTCCCCCAACTCGGTGCGTCGTTCGTGGCGTTGCCGACCACAGACGGCGAGCCGCTGGCCGATGGCACCCGCTTCCTCGACAACCGGCCGCTGGACGGACCCATCCCGATGATCGTGTCGGGAGCACTCGACGCGATGCGCCGCAACATGCGCCGCCGATCGGTCATCGTCGGCGCGGGGCGCCAGGACGTCTGGGACTACCCTCTCGAGGCCGTCCGGGAGATCGTCGCCAACGCACTGATGCACCGCGACTATCACCCCTCCTCCCACGGGAGCCAGGTGCGAATCGCCCTGTATCCCGACCGGTTCGAGGTCAGCAGCGCCGGCGGGCTGCACGGCCCCAATGCCGGACGGACCGACGTGGACCAACTCATCGAGCGCGGCATCACGGCGACCCGCAACGCCCGACTCGCCAAACTGCTCGAGGACGTCGTGATCCCCGACACCGGTCGGCCGGTCTGCGAGAACCGTGGATCGGGCCTGCGCGCCACCGTCGCCGCCCTCCGCCGGGCGGGGCTGCCACCGCCGAGCATCGACGATGACATAGCCGAACTACGGGCGACGATCCGCGGTTCCCCACCCGCCGGCGACACTCCGCAGACCGGGTGGGGAACACGCCACGCAGAGCCTGCCGCCGACACCGGCGACAACCCGCGGGGCGAGCACGAGTCCCGCGGCGGCAGACCCACCACCAGCGCACGATCCCACGGCACCGCCACGACACCGGACCTGTCGCCGCGGGAACGCCAGATCGTCGGGCTGCTCGCCGGGGGCTCCCGCAGTTCCAGCGAGATCGCCCAGTCGCTCGGCATCTCCCAGCAGGCCGTCCTCCGATGGCTCGGCCGCATGGCCGACAACGGTCTGGTCCGCGCCACCGAACCGGTCCGCCGCAACCGGCGCAACCGCTGGGTGCTCGCCCGCTGAGTTGGGACCAGGAGATGGGGCGAGCCATTGCCGCCTCGGCGCACGACCGGCAGCGCACTTCTATGAATTGAAAATCTGTACTATCGTGAAACCACTGCGCCGAACAGGGAGGATCCAATGAGACATCGACGCATCTTTATGGCCGCGCTTCTGGCTGTCGCGCTCGTGGCGGCCGCCTGTGGGGGCGACGACGGGACGACCGCCGCGCCTGAACCCGCTCCCGCGCCATCGCCGGAGCCCGCTCCGGAGCCACCACCGGCACCCGAGCCCGCACCGGAACCGCCGCCGCCGCCGGAGCCCGCGCCGGAGCCCGACGAGCCGCTCACGGTCGCCCTCGTGGCGAACCAGCGTGCCGGTGACCTGGGGCCCATCGACGACCTCGTACGGGGTCTGGGGCTGGTGGAGGCCGACTTCGGCGCCGACACCACCTTCATCGAGGCGACGGACCCGTCGACCTTCGAGACGATCCTGCGCAACCTCGCCAACCAGGGCACCGACATCATCGCGGTGACGTTCCCGCCCATGCAGGAGGTCGTCACCCTGGTGGCGCCCGACTTCCCCGACACCCGCTGGATCCACATCTTCGGATTCGAGGGAGGCATCGACAACCTGGTCTCCATCGGGTTCGACTACTACAAGGGCACCTACCTGGCGGGCATCCTGGCCGGGGAGCTGAACACCACCGGCAAGGTCGGCTTCGTGGGCGGCGTGTCGATCCCGCCGCTGAACGCCGACTACAACTCCTTCGTGGCCGCCGCGCAGACCAAGAACGCCGCGATCACCGGCGAGGCCGCCTTCGCCGACTCCTTCGAGGATCCCGCCAAGGGACGCGAGCTGGGTGCGGCGCTGTACGACGGCGGCGTGGACATCATCATGACCGACGCCGCGGCCACCGACCTCGGCGTCATCCAGGCCGCCGAGGAGAAGGGCGGCTACGTGATCGGCGGCTCGGAGAACTACTTCGACAGCCCGAATGTGATCGCCAGCGTCCTGCTGTACTGGGCCGAGATCCTCTACGGCCAGGTGGAGCACGCGCTCAGCGACGACTACACGCCCGGCTACGTCGGCGCCGGTGTGGCCGAGGGCGGGGTCGACATGGTGATCAGCCCGAACTTCCTGGAGAACGGCCCGGCCGAGATGGTCGAGATCATCAACGCCACGCTCGACGAGATCGACGACGCTCGCTCGGCCATCAAGGATGGGTCGCTGGAGGTCCCCTTCAACCCCGAACTCTGAGACAACTAATCTCGGGCCGATGACGGCGCCGAGCGGACCGGCTCCCGCCGGGGCCCCGGCGGTTCGCTGCCGGTCGCTCGGCGTCTCCTTCGGCGCCGTCCGGGCGCTGCACGACGTCAGCCTGGAGTTGGCGCCGGGGCGCATCCACGCCCTCGTCGGTCAGAACGGCGCCGGCAAGACCACGCTCGCCAAGGTGCTGGGCGGCCTGCAGGTTCCCGACGCCGGCGAGGTCCGGATCGCCGGTAAGGAGATCCCGCCCGGAGACGTGCGGGCCGCCAAGGCCGCCGGTCTGGCAATGGTGCACCAGCACTTCTCGCTCCCGCCGTCGTTCACGGTGGCCGAAGCGCTCGAACTGACCGCCGCCCGGCCGGGAGGCCACGCCCTCTACCGCCGCGGCGACCTGCACCAGCGCTGGCAGGCCGACGTGGCGGAGATCGGCGGCAAGGCGGCGCTGGCGACACGCATCCGCGACCTGCCCGTCGAGGCCCGCCAGTCGCTGGAGATCGTCCGCGCGCTGGCCACCGAGGCCTCCGTCCTGCTCCTCGACGAGCCCACCGCCCTGCTCACACCCACCGCCACCGACGCGCTCTTCGAACGTCTGCGGCGCCTGCGCGACAGCGGCGTCACCGTGCTCGTGGTACTGCACAAGCTGCGGGAGGTGGCCGCCGTCGCCGACACAGTGAGCGTGCTGCGCGACGGCGAACTTGTCCTAGGCCCCGCCGAGATGTCCGAGGTGTCCCAGGGGCGGCTCAGCGACGCCATCGTCGGCCCGGCGGGTCGCTCCGATGAGGAAGTCGGTGTCAGGACAGCGGGCCACGAGGAGGAGACGCTCCTGGAATTGGCGGGCGTATCGAGTGATGAGTCGGCGTTCGAACCGGGTTTGAGCGGGGTGGATCTCCGGGTCGACGCAGGCGAGATCGTCGGGATTGCCGGCGTCGAGGGCAACGGGCAGCGCAGCCTCGTCTCGGCAATCGCCGGCCTGAGCCCGCTCACCGAGGGATCAGTCCGCATCGACGGTGACGAGATGACCACTGCGGCGCCCGCCCGGCGGAGGCTGCGGGGACTGCGCCTCGTGCCCTTCGACCGCAACACCGAGGGTGTAAGCCAGAGCGCCCCCCTGTGGCTGAACCAGTCGGCACTGCGTCTCATCGCTCGAGACGGCCTGGAAATCCTCTATCCCCCGCGCCGCGGACGCGTACATTCGGTCCGTCCGGCCGCGCCGCCTCGCCGCGAACCGAGTCGTATGGCGCGACGTCTCGAAGATTGGTGGGATCGGCGCCGCTCGCCGCTGATCTCGCTGCGCCAGTACAAGTGGCAGGCGACTCAGGCGATGGACCGCTGGCGGGTCCGCTACGACACGGTCACGCAACCCGCCGAGAGCCTCTCGGGGGGAAACATCCAGCGGCTGATCCTCTCCCGGGAATTGGACTCGGGGCTGGAGGTGCTGGTCGCCGCCCAGCCCACCCGCGGGCTCGACTTCGCCGCCACCGAGTTCGTGCGCCGGTCACTGCAGGGTCTGCGGGATGCGGGCGCCGGGGTGCTGCTGATCTCCTCGGACCTCGACGAGCTGTTCGAACTCTCGGACCGGCTTCTGGTGATGTACGGCGGGCGGATCGTGGGCCACTTCGCCGGCCCGTACGATCGGCGCGCCGTGGGCGACGCCATGACGGGGGCAGTGCGATGACCGGCGGGCTCCGGCGTGTCGCCTCCACCGTGGTGCTGGTACTCGTGTCGTTCCTGATCACCGCGCTGATCCTGCGGGTCAGCGGCTACAGCGTCGGCGAGGTCTTCTCCGGCGTCATCCAGGGGGCGATCACCGCCACGGGCGCCTCCACCTCGTCGATCCGCTGGGCGATCCCGCTGCTGCTCATCGCGTTGAGCGTCGTGATCGGCTTCCGGGCCGGGTTCTTCAACATCGGGGGCCAAGGCCAGTTCTACATGGGCGCCTGCTCGGCCCTGGCCATCTCGTTGGGGTGGCGCGAGGGCCCCGCCGGACTGGTGATCCTCTGCGGAACCCTGGCGGCGATGCTCGCCGGGACGCTGTGGTCGCTGTTCCCGGGTTGGCTGCGGGTGCGTTTCGGGACCGACGAGGTGCTCACCACGCTGATGATGAGCTTCATCGGCGCCTTGGTGCTGCAGTACCTCACCGCCGGGCCGATGCGCAACCCGCAGGGCACCGGCCAGACGGCCGCCAGCGAGCGCATCCCCGAGACGTTCCGCCTCACCGGCGGCTCGGGCGTGTCGGCGACCGTCCTGCTGCTCGTGGCCGGCGTCACGGTGCTCGTGTGGCTGGTGCTGGAGCGCACGCGCTTCGGGCTCACCATGACCCTCGTCGGACGGAACGCCACGATGGCCCGCTGGCAGGGCATCAACGTGCGCCGCGTGGGCCTGGGCGCGTTCGCCCTCTCGGGTGCACTGGCGGGTCTGGCCGGCGCCGTGGAGTTGTACGGGCCGGCGGCGCGGCTGGTCACCGGCTTCTCGCCCGAAGTGGGCTTCACCGCCGTCGTCGTGGCACTCGTGGGCTTGCTGAACGTGTGGGGCACCGTCATCGCGGCGATCTTCTTCGGCGGCCTGCAGTCGGCGATCCTGTTCCTGCCGATCGTGACCGATCTGCCGCCGCCGGCCCTGGTGCTCCTGCACGGCATGGTGGCCTTCCTGGTCACCATCAAGTTCCGGGCCGTGCGCCGGCGGCGGGCCGCGCAACTCGCCGCGCCGGGAACCGGGACGGGCGGCGGCGGAGGCGAAGGCGCGGCGCCCACCGCGGGCCCCACCCCGGCACCCGGAACCGGGGCAGGCAGCGGCTGATGGAACAGATCCTGGCCACGACTCTGCGCTCGGCCGCCCCGCTGGTGCTGGTGGCCATGGCCGGCGTGTTCGCCTTCCGCGCCGGCATCTTCCACCTGGGGCTCGAGGGCCTGATGATCACCGGCGCGTTCGCGACCGTGGCCGTCGGCGACACGACCGGCTCGGTGGAACTCGGCATCCTGGCCGCCATCGGCGTGTGCCTGCTGCTCTCGGCGCTGTACTGGTGGGTGATCGGTCCGCTGGGCGCCAACGTCATCATCGCCGGTCTGGGGCTCACCTCCATCGGCCTGGGAGGCACCGCCTACGCCCTGGGGGCCATATTCGACGTGCGCGGCTCGCTGTTCACCGACGTCGTTCTGCCGCGCCCGGTCCGCAGCATCACCGACGGCGCGGGCGTCATCATCGCCGAGCACTCGATATTCGTGTGGATCACACCGGTGATCGTGCTGGCCGCCTGGTTGGTGCTGCGACGCAGCCGTTTCGGGCTCCGGCTCGCCGCCGTGGGCGAGTACCCGTTCGCGGCCCGCTCCGCGGGCGTGAATCCGTCGATGGTCCGGCTGCAGGCGCTACTCATCGCCGGCGCCCTCTGCGCCCTCGGCGGGGCCGAACTCTCGGTGGGGGCGCTGCGCAACTTCACCGAGAACATGACCAACGGGCGGGGCTTCATCGCCTTCGTGGCGGTGATCTTCGGGGCCTGGCACCCCATCGGCGCGGCGGCCGCCGGACTGTTCTTCGGCTTC
>JAPONU010000403.1 GCA_026713745.1 bacterium | reverse complement strand
TGGCGCGAGTAGTCCCACTCGTAGACGGCCTGGGACACGTCGATGCCCTCGTAGCACTGCAGGCGGATGAGACGGCTGCCCAGCCACCCCGCAAGCGTCTTGGCGACCTCGGTCTTGCCGACCCCGGCCTCACCCTCCAGCAGCAGCGGGCGCCGCAGCGAGAGCCCCAGGAAGATTGCGGTGGCGAGGCCCTCCGAGGGCAGGTAGTCGTTGGCGCGGAGACCGTCGGCGACCTCGGTCACCGACCCTGGGCCGACTCCCACGGGCCGCTACAGCCCGGCGGCTTCGAGTGCCCGTCGCGTCAGGACCCGGGCCAGGTGCTGGCGGTACTCGACGCTGGCGTTGAGATCCTCGGTGGGTTCACAACCTTCGGCGGCCACCTCGGCCGCCTCGGCCGCCGAAGCCCCGCCCGCCACGGCGCTCTCGACGGCGGCCGCCCGCACGGGCGTGGAGTGCATGTTCACGAGCCCCACACCGACGTCGCCGGCTGCCCGCACGACCGCCGACACCCCCACGATCGCCCAGTCCTGGGCGCGGCGGTTGAACTTCTCGAAGCCCCAGGGGGCACCGTCGGCGGCGGGGATGCGCACCTCGGTCAGCATCTCGTCGTCGGCCAGGGCCGTCTCCAGGAAGCCGCTGAAGAAATCGTCCACCGAGATCTCCCGGCTGCCCTGCGGACCTGCGGCCACGAGGGTGGCACCGAGCGCGATGAGCGCCGAGGGGATGTCCGAGGCCGGGTCGCCGTGGGCGACCGCCCCGCCGATGGTCCCGCGGTGGCGCACCTGCGGGTCGCCGACGTGCGAGGTGACCTCTCCCAGCAGCCCGGCGCGGGCGGCCACCAGGTCGCTGGTCTCGACGTCGCGGTGACGCGTCAACGCCCCGACCGCCACGTGGTCGCCCTCGTCGCGGATGTACGACAGGCCCTCGAGGCGCCCGATGTCCACCACGACCGCCGGGCGAGCCAGGCGGAAGCGCATGAGGGGGATCAGCGAATGTCCCCCGGCCAGGAGCTTCGCCTCGTCGCCGTGGTCAGCGAGAGTGGCGATGGCCTCGGCGGCCGATCCGGCCCGGACATAGTCGAACGCTGCAGGAATCACTGCTCACCTCCTGCCGCACAGTGCAGAACCGCCTTGACGATGTTGTGGTAGCCGGTGCAGCGGCAGAGGTTTCCCTCCAGGCCGAGCCGCACCTCCCGCTCGCTGGGATCGGGGTTCTCGTTCAGGTACGAGACCGCCGCCATCACCATGCCCGGTGTGCAGTAGCCGCACTGCAGGGCGTGGCACTGCCGGAACGACTCCTGCATCGGGTGGAGGGTGTCCCCGTCGGCGAGACCCTCGATGGTCAGGAGGTCCTCACCGTCGGCTTGCACCGCGAACACGGTGCAGGACTTCACCGACTCCCCGTTCACGTGGATGGTGCAGGCGCCACACGACGACGTGTCACAGCCGATGTTCGTGCCTGTCAGACCGACGACATCGCGGATGTAGTGCACCAGGAGCGTTCGGGGCTCCACATCATGCGTGTGGCTCGTCCCGTTGATCGTGACCGATATCTCCACCTGCGCCTCCCTGTGACCGGAGTCCGTCTATCGAACGTTTGCCTCGCCGCCCGCCGGGCGAACACAGTAGCGCACGCTACCGGGCACTCCCAGCGCTCGTATCGTCAGGTGCCGGCGCCAGCACCTGATCCGGAACCGGTTCAGCCGGAGCCCACCACGGCCGCCGGCAGATCGATGGCATACGCCTCTTCGCCCGGGTTCACGAGCCCGAGGTCACGCCGTGCGATGCGCTCGATCTCGGCGTCGGTCTGCAGCAGGTCGATCTCGGCCGCCAGCGCCGCATTGGATTCCCGCACCTCGATGAGTCTGGCTTCAAGTTGCGCGATCTCGTCACGCTGGTCGAACCAGGTCCCCACCGGGTTCACGCCCCAGGTCCAGGTGGCGACGACCGCCAATGCGCTGAGGGCGACGAAGACCAGCACCCGCACGAGGCGCCGGACTGCGGCCGCGGTCATCGCGGCACTCCGTAACCGGCCGCCGAGGCGAGCTCCTCCTCGATGCGCAGCAGGCGGTTGTACTTGGCGGTGCGATCGCTGCGGGCCGGCGCGCCGGCCTTGATGCGCCCTGTCCCGGCACCCACCGCCAGGTCGGCGATGGTGGTGTCCTCGGTCTCACCGGAACGATGCGACACCACCGCGCCGTATCCCGCCGCCTGCGCCGCGTCGATGGCGTCGAGGGTCTCGCTGAGGGTGCCCACCTGGTTCACCTTGATGAGGATCGAGTTGGCGACACCGGAGGCGACACCCCTCTCCAGGAGATCCACCCGGGTCACGAAGAGGTCGTCGCCCACCAGCGCCAGGCGGTCGCCCAGCGCATCGGTGAGCATCCGCCAGCCCTCCCAGTCATCCTCGGCCATTCCGTCCTCGATGGAACAGATCGGGAAGTTGCTCGCCAGATGCACCAGGTAGTCGACCATCTGCAGGCGATCCAGGCTTCGTCCCTCACCCGCCAGGCGGTAGACGTCGCCGGTGGCGAACTCGGTGGCCGCCACGTCGAGTGCCAGCGCAACGTCGTCTCCAGGCCGCAACCCGGCATCCTCGACGGCTCTCAGCAGCAGCTCCAGAGCGGTCTCGTTGCTGGCGACGTCGGGAGCGAAACCCCCCTCGTCGCCGACCGCCGTGGCGAGCCCGTCCGCCGAC
>JAPONU010000402.1 GCA_026713745.1 bacterium | reverse complement strand
ACCATGGCCAGAGCGATCACGACCCGCTGTGCCATGCCGCCGCTCAACTCGTGGGCATAGCCCCGCAGGACGCGTTCGGGATCGGCGATGCCGACCGCCTCCAGCATGTCCAGTGCCGTGCTGCGGATCTCGCCGCGCCGGACGCGGAGATGCGCCCGGATGACGTTGCGGAACTGGCGCTCGATTCGCAGTACACCGTTGAGTGCCCCGAACGGGTTCTGGGGCACGAACCCGATGCTCGCCCCTCTGATCTGGCGGAGTTGCCGTGGCGGGAGACCGACGAGATCGCTCCCCTCGAGGCGGACCGATCCCGCCGTGACGCGCCCCGGCGACTTGAGCAGGCCGATAATCGCCCGCGCGGTGGCGGACTTGCCGCAGCCGGTCTCGCCGACGAGGCCCACCGTCTCGCCCTCGCCGATGGAGAACGACACGCCATTGACGGCGTGCACCGTCCTGCGCCGGCTGCGGAATTGCACGCCGAGGTCGGTCACCTCCAGCAATGGGGCTCCCACGGTGGTGGCGGAACTCATGGCGCTCAGTCCTCCGCCCGCCCGATCAGCCGGGTCACACCGTCGGCCACCATGTTGAAGGCGACGATCGTCACGAACACCATCGCGCCGGGGAAGAACGACACCCACCACTGACCGGTGGCGATGTTCTGCGACCCCACCCTGATCATCACGCCCCAGGATGCGTCGGGAGGCGTGATGCCGATGCCCAGGAAGCTCAACCCGGCGATCACGATGATGGCGTGTGCCGCGGCCAGCGAGGCCTGGGCCAGCACGATGCCCATGGTGTTGGGCATCACGTGGCGCAGCATCACCCGGCTGCGGCTGGCGCCGATGGCGGTCGCCGCCTCGATGAAGCGGCTCTCGCGCAGCACGAGTGCCTCGCTGCGGACCAGCCGGATGAAGCGCGGCACGTTCACGAGGGCGATGGCGAAGATGATGTTCCGCAGGCTGTTGCCGGTCAGCGCCACGATGGCGAAAGCCAGCACCAGCAGCGGGAACGACTGGAACATGTCCAGGCCGCGCATGATGCGCTCCGACCAGCGGGACTTGTTGCTGGCGACCAGACCCACGGGGATGCCGACGGCGATCGAGAGCAGTGTGCCGGCGAGGGCGATCGGCAGGTCGAGGCGCGCCGAGGCGAACACCCGGGAGAACACGTCGAAGCCGAAGCGGTCGGTCCCGAACCAGAACTCGCCGTCGGGGGATTGCAACGTGCTCTCGGGGTTCGGCTGGATCGGGTCGTGGGGCAGCGGTGCGAAGAATCCGGCGAGCAGGATCAGCAGGATCACGACGAACCCGATGGTGAGTCCCTTGTGCGCCAGCGCGCCCCGACTGACGGCGCGCAGCGTGTGGCGGGCGCGGCCGCCGGAGCCCGGTGCGGTGGCCCGTTGCGGCAAGGCCCGGGCCCCGGCGAGGCGCGCCCTACTCATAGGACACCCGCGGGTCCAGCGCCACGACGATCAAGTCCAGGATCAGGTACACGAGCAGCGTCAGGAGGCCCACCACGAGGATGAACCCCTGGATGGCCGGTACGTCCAGTTTCAGCATCGCGTCGATCGCCCACTGGCCCATGCCGCCCCAGGCGAACACGGTCTCGACGATGGCGGCCCCGCCGAACAGGGCGGCGAACAGGATGCCGATGTAGGTGACGACCGGTGTCCGGGCCTCCCGGAAGGCGTAGCCCACCACCCGCAGCTCCGACAGACCGCATGCCCGGGCGAACTCCACCTGGTCGGACTTGAGCGCCCGGCTGAGCACCGCCCTGGTGGTCTTGGCGAAGTGCGACGAATAGAACAACGCCAGCGTCACCACCGGCAGCATGGCGTGGTGGAAGGCCGTCTTCAGCAGCCCCCAGTCGCGGGCGATGAGCGTGTCGAGGATCACTGCTCCGGTCACCCGCTCCGGCGGGCGGTCCAGCAGACCGATGCGTCCCACGGGCGCGGGCGCCCAGCCGATGATGTAGAAGATCACGTAGATCAGCAGCAGACCCATGAAGAAGTCCGGGATCGACTGGGTGATCGTGACGCTGAGTCTTGAGAGGGAATCGGGCCAGCGGCGGCGGAAGTAGGAGCTGAGCGTGCCCAGCAGGCTGCCGTAGATCACGGCGCCGAGCAGTCCGAGGACCACCAACTCCAGGGTGTCACCGAACCGCTGGGTGATCTCGTCCCACACGGGGCGCTTCGTGAAGAACGAGGTGCCCAGGCTGCGCTCGGTGAACAGTTCCCGGATGTAGGCGGCGTAGCGCTGGGGCACCGGCTTGTCGGTGCCCAACTCGGCGCGGATCTCCGCGACCTGCTCCTCGGCGGCGAGGTCGCCGGCGATGACCAGCGCCGGATCGCCCGGCGTGAGGTTGACCAGCCCGAACGCCAGTGTGATGACGATGAACACCGCGATCGGGATGAAGAGCAGGCGCTT
>JAPONU010000401.1 GCA_026713745.1 bacterium | reverse complement strand
TCTCCTCGGAGTGTTTCGAGCGGCCGGGACCGTAGTCGGCCTCAGGCTCGCAGGTCTCGTCACGCCCAGCCGGCTCGATCCATCAGGGGTTCCGGCGCGCTTTCCGACGGTTGTATTCCAGTTCGGCTACGAGCCGCAGACCGCCGAACCAACCCCGCAGCTCGTTCAGGACAACGTTGTCGCTGCGGCACCGAAGTGGCGGAGGTCGAGCACGGCGACCGAACCGGGTTTGCCGTCGCGGTTCAGGCCGAACACCTCGGTGGGACCATCACCGATGTGCGCGTGGTTGGTCTGGTGCCAGTGGCCGTGGAACACCACTTGGGGCCCGGTCCGCTCGACGGCGTCCTGCAGGAGGCCCCGCACCTCCCTGCACTCCGCCAGGATCCAGTCCGGGATCAGCGCCGGCGGCAGCCCCTTCAGACCGGCCACAGCCGCGGGCGCGTCGTGGCAGAACAGCACGTCCAGACCGTCGGGGGCGTTGGTGAGCAGCCGGCGCAGGTCGTCCCGGCCGGGCGCCTCGTGGTCGGGCCACCGGTGGGGCGCGAGCTTGGTGATGAACTTGTCGGGGCTGACCGCGCCGCCGAGGGCGCCGCAGCGGCGCCCGCTCCAGGTCCAGGTGCTGCCACGGTCGGCCCACCACAGCGTCCCGCCGAGGTGCAGGGGTCGCCCGGCCGCCCGCGCCCGGGCCACGTCAGCCCGCAGCGCGTAGTCCGTCAGGCAGGGCCACGCCTCGTGGTTGCCGTCGATGACGAGGATCGGCAGCGGCGCAGCCATGGCCAGGCGCATCAGCGGCGTCCACGAGGTCGACGGGTCGCCCGTCGAGCGTGTCCGCCGGCGCGCGTCCCAGGAGCAGTCCTGTAGCCAGAAGTCCCCGACGGAGACCAGCGCATCGCAGTCCTGCCGTTGGGCCTCGGTCAGCGCCGCATCCAGGACCCCGTGGCGGTTGTGGATGTCGCCGAGCACGAGGACCCTCCTCACGGCACCGTCCGCGACGGCGGCATCTGCCTCCCAGGCCCGCTCCGGCCGCCACCGACCACCCAGGAACGCCCCCTCCGAGGCGTCCGGCAGTCCCTTCTCCATCACCCCTCGCAGTCTATGAACCGCTGACAGCAGGATCGGAGGATCGTCCCACCGAGGCTCGACGCGCCGTAGACGCTGGACGCCAAGCGTATAGATCCCCGGCAAGCGAGCCGTGCCCGCCGCGACGCCGGTCACCGTCAGGCTCGAGGCGTCGGAGGCGACCGCCACCGTGGCCACCGTCTCGTCGTCCGACGATGCGGTGATCGTCAGCGTGTCTGAGTCAGCGTCGCTGAACACCCCGGCCAGCGAGACGGTGAGCGTCGTACCCACGCTCAGGCGGCGCTGGCCGGCCAGCGCCGCGGCGACCGTGGGCGCACGGTTGGCCGGCGGCGGCGAGCAGGCGACGTCGGCCGGGTCGGGGGTCGGGGACTATTGGCCGGCTGACGGGTGGTCGGCCTGCTCGCCATCGACGACCGGCGAAACGATCTGCCGGTAGCCCCGGTATCCCGTGGGTTGACATGCTCTGGAGGCACCGTACGGGAACATACGGGGTGTGACACCGAACGAGCACATGTGGAGTGTGGAACCGAACGGGGACAGTCCCGGTAGGATGGGGTGGTGGAGGCAGAGGACCCGCGGAGGCCCAAGCGGTACCCGCAGGCGCTACGACCGCGCGACCTGGGCGCGGCCTTGCAGGGTCTGCGCCAGTCGTCAGGTCTGACGCAGGGCGCTCTTGCGGCGCGCGTGGGCGTGTCGCGCAAGTGGATCTCAGAGATGGAGAACGGCAAAGCGACCGCTGAGATCGGCCTGGTGTGTCGCGCCTTCGAGTGCCTCGGTGCGCACCTCGAAGTGGTCCTGTCGCCGCCGCCTCGGGGGGTAATCGAGGAGATCTTCGCCCGACTGGGAGAACCGTCGGAGAGCCGATGAGGCTCGATGTGCTCATCGAGGGGGCGCGCGCCGGCACCACAGAGATACTCCACAGCCGCCACGCGGAGTTCACCTACGCGGCGGACTACCTCACTTCGGCGGATCCGACATCGTTGTCGGTGCGCTTCCCGCTGCGCGAGGAGCCCTATGCGGGGCTTGATGTTGCTCGCTGGCTCTTGAATCTGCTGCCCGACGACGAGGATGTGTTGGACCGTTGGTGTCTCCGCTACCGCGTGGCGCGAGACCGCCCCTTGGATCTGCTCGGAACCGCGCTCGGTGCCGAGTGCGCCGGCGCGGTGCAGTTCAGCGCGCCGGAAAGGACCCCGGACCTGATCGAGGCCCCAGGCCGGTTGTGGGAGATCACCGAGGACGGACTGTGGGATGGCCTCAGGAAGCTGCGCAGAGACTGGTCGTACCGCTTCGCATCCGACGACGGGGACGCGGGTCGCAGCCTCTCGGGAATGCAACCGAAGGACGCGTTGACATGGACGGGGACCGGTTGGGCGGTGCCGTCGGGCCGGCGCGCCACGACGCACATCTTGAAACTCGACCGCGACAGATACCCCCATGAGGTTCTCGTTGAGCATGTGACGCTGCAAGCGGCGAGGCGACTCGGCGTAGCGGCTGCGCAGTCGAGCGTTCTGCACGGCGACGAGTTCGACGTGCTTGTCGTGGAGAGGTACGACCGTCGGCGCGCCGGCGGGGGCACCGTTGAGAGAGTCCATCAAGAGGACTTCTGTCAAGCGCTCGGCTTGGCCCCAGCGGGGCGCCACCAGCGCTTCGGCGGGGCGACTGTCGGTGATTGTGCCGAGGTCGTCGCCACCTTCGGCGCTTCCAGCGCGGAGAACATCGCGAGGCTGCGGGACAACATGCTATTCCGCTGGATCATCGGCGACACCGACGGGCACGCGAAGAACGTCGGCATTCTGCTGTCAGGAGCGGCGCGTTCAGTGACACCCGTGTACGACGCAGCGAGCTTCCTGCCCGAAAGAGGGACGACCGATGAGGCCGACCTCGCGATCGCGATGTGGGGCGGCGAGGAGTGGGACGACTGGAGATTCAATCGCACCGATACAGCGGCGGGCCTAGCTGTGCTCGCGGACGCTCTGGGGCTCGACGGGGACGATGTAGCGCACCGCGCCGGCGAACTGGCCACCGCAGCGCCCGAAGCGATGGAAGGCGCCATCAACACCTTGGCGAGCGAGTACCAGGACAAACTTGCCCGCCGCGGCCTCCTTGCCGATGTGCGCAGCCGCGCACTGCGCTGCGCGCAAGTCGCCGCGCTCGCCGCGCAGCCGCCGGCTCAGGGGACATCTCCGGTGCCCCCACCCCGATCCGCAGGCCCCCCTCTGGGCGAGGTCACGGACCGCTGGGCCAACTACCTCACTGCGGAGCGACCAGAACCATAAGCTCACACTTCTACAATCGCCAGCTTATACTGGATGGTGTGTGGGAAGTCGAGTACACCGACGAGTTCTACGACACCCACCTCGAGGAACTACGAGCAGAAGGGCTCCTCGATGACGAAACATAGACACGAAACGACACACGAACG
>JAPONU010000400.1 GCA_026713745.1 bacterium | reverse complement strand
TTCATGATGGATTGCGACACCACCGGCATCGAGCCCGACCTGGCGCTGCGCAAGGCCAAGTCGCTCGTCGGCGGGGGCTCGCTCACCATCGTGAACCGCTCGCTGGCGCCGGCGCTGGAGCGGCTGGGCTACGGGGCCGCCGAGATCGCCGGGATCGTGGCGCACGTGGAGAGCACCGGTTCGGTCCTGGGCGCCCCGGGGTTGGCCCGCGAGTACTACCCGGTGTTCGCCTGCTCGATCGGTGACAACACGGTCGGCCCCGAGGGCCACGTGCAGATGATGGCGGCGGTGCAGCCCTTCCTGAGCGGCGGGATCTCCAAGACCGTCAACCTGCGCGCCGACGCAACCGTCGACGACGTGCGCGAGTTGTTCGTGTCGGCCTGGCGCAGCGGTGTGAAGGCCATCGCCGTCTACCGGGACAACTCCAAGTGGCAGCAGCCGCTCTCGGTTGCGAGTGCCGGTGAGTTCGACGACTCGGCGCCCGCGACTGGGACGCCACCGCCACCGGGGCCCGTGCGCCGCCGGCTGCCGCACTCCCGCACCTCGCGGACGATGGAGTTCCGGGTGGCCGACTGCAAGGGGTTCGTGACCGTCGGCGAGTACGAGGACGGCTGTCCTGGTGAGATCTTCGTGCGGGTGTCCAAACAGGGCTCGACTCTGGCCGGGATCATGGACGCCTTCGCGATCGCGGTGTCATACGGGCTCCAGTACGGCGTCCCGCTGCGCGCCTACGTGGACGCCTTCTGCGGTATGCGCTTCGAGCCTGCCGGTGTGACCGACGATCCCGACATTCGGATCGCCACCAGCCTCATGGACTACCTGTTCCGGCGGCTGGCGCTGATCTACCTGTTGCCGGAGGAACGCGCCGAGATGAGCATCTTCTCGACCTCTGAGCGGCTTGAGCCCACGCTTCCGGGCGTCGCCGAGGCGGCGGCCGGTTCGGTGCAATGGGTCGACGTCGCTCCGGACCCGCCGTCGGTGCTGCCCCGTTCCGATCTCGCAACTGCGGACGGACCCGCCGGAAGCCGACCCCACGGCGGCCTGACGGACTCCGCGTCGCCGCTGTGCATGTCCTGCGGTACCCGGATGGTGCGGGCCGGCTCGTGCTACGCCTGCTCCACCTGCGGGGCCACGAGCGGCTGCAGCTGAACCCGCCCCGGGGGACCCGGAAGGCCCGAGTGGGCACGGGCGAGCAGCGCAGGCGCGGCGACGCGCGATGACCACCACGATGGGGGCGGCCGTCCTCCATCCGGGGGCAGCCAGCCTGCAGATCGAGCAGGTCGCCATGGCTGCGCCCGGTCCGGAGGAGGTCCTGGTGCGCACGGCCGCGACGGGTCTGTGTCACAGCGACCTCCACTTCATCGGCGGCTCCTGGCCGACCCCCACACCGTGTGTGCTGGGCCACGAGGCTGCCGGTGTCGTGGAGGCCGTCGGCGCCGGCGTCGAGGACTTCGCGCCCGGCGATCACGTCGTGACGTGCCTCTCGGTGGGCTGCGGGGAGTGCACCACCTGTCTCGGTGGCCGCTCCTACCTCTGCACCGACGGGCACTCGCTGCGCGCCCGTCCCGCCGGGCAGCCGTCGCGCCTCAGCCTCGACGGCCGAGAGCTGCACCAGTTCGTGGGCCTCGCCACCTTCGCCGAGCGCATGCTGGTTCACCGGAGAGCACTGGTGCGCATCCGCGCCGACATGCCTCTGGATCGGGCGGCGCTCCTCGGCTGCGGGGTGCTGACCGGGACCGGAGCCGTCTTCCGCACCGCCGGCGTGCGGCCGGGATCCTCGGTCGCCGTCGTGGGTTGCGGCGGGGTCGGCATGGCTGCGGTGCAGGCGGCCCGCATCGCCGGTGCGACCGTGGTGATCGCCGTAGACACCGAGCCACGCAAACTCGCCTGGGCGACCGAACTCGGCGCGACCCACACCGTGGATCCCGCCGACGGCGATCCCGTCGAGCAGGTCCGCTCGCTCACCGGTGGCGGCGCCGAGTTCACCTTCGAGGCCATCGGCTCGCCGCGCACGGTCGAGCAGAGCTTCGCCATGGCCGCCCGCGGTGGCAGTGCCACGGTGATCGGCATGCTTCCCCTGGGCGCCCGGGTGGAGATCGACGGTACCGAGCTGTTGTTGCAGGAGAAGCGCCTGCAAGGATCGCTGATGGGGTCGAACGTCTTCCGGCGCGACCTCCCCCAGCTGGTGGACCTCTACCTGGACGGCCGGCTCCGCCTCGACGAGATGGTCTCGCTGCGCCTCGACCTGGGGCGCATCAACGAAGGTTACGAGGCGATGCTCGCCGGAGAGATCGTGCGCTCGGTCGTGGAGTTCCCGTGAGCGGCGCTTCGGCTCCTAGCCGGCCGGCGGGCCGCTGCGGTCGCTGAGCGGGGGCCGCTCGCGCAGCGACACCTCCCGAGTCTCCACACCGGGTATCCGAAGCCGGGCACTCCAGCCGTCGCCGGCGACCGGTGGGCTGACTCCGGCTCGCTGCAGCACGGTCTGCAGGATCGCCAGCGCCTGTGGGCCCAACTCCGGCAGCGGTCGGTTGCGGTGGCGGCGCACACCGAGGTCGGCCTCAGCGATGCAGTCCGCCCCAAAGCGGCGTGAAAGGTCGATGAGGAGTCCGACCTCCACGCCCCAACCCTGGACGAACGGCACCTGCTCGACGGCCTGTCGCCGGACGGAGTATTCGCCGCCGAGTGGCTGCCGCAGGTGGGCCAACTCGGGGAAGAACTGCGCCAGCAGCGGTCGTGCCATCAACTCGGTGGTCCGGCCGCCGCCCGGTCGACCGTCCAGCATTCGCTCGTAGTAGCCCTTCACGAGCACGACCCGCTCGTCGGCCAGCAGTGGCTCCACGAGCGCGGTCACGTAGCGGGCCTCGAAGCTCGTGAGGTCGGCATCGCACCACACGATGAGGTCGGCGGTCGTGGCGGCCACGCTCTTCCAGAGGGCGTTGCCCTTGCCGAGGCCGGGACCTGTCTCCGGGATCACCTCCGCTGAGCGCACGACCCTGGCGCCGGCGGCGGCGGCCACCGCGCTGGTGCGGTCGGTCGAGTTGTCGTCCATGACCAGCAGGTCGTCCACGAGTCCGGCGGCGGGAGGCATGAGCTCCCGGCGGATCTCGGCACAGATCGCCCCGACGGTGGACTCCTCGTTCAGGGCCGGCAGGCAGACGGCGACGGTGCGCTCTCCCTTGAGGTCGGCGAGCCGGCCGGCGGTCGATCCGGGGGGCACCGTGGGAACGATAACCGTGCCCGATGGCGCCGCGGCACCCCGCTAAACTCTCCACAGGCGGCGCGCAGTGCGGGCGGGAACCGCCGCCGGCCGGCGATTCCCGTATCGGAGTGTCCACTTGATCGCTTCCATTCCCAGCCCCGACGTGGGCACGCTCTCCCTCGGACCCCTGAACCTGCGCCTCTACGGGCTCATGGTGGCGCTGGGCGTCATAGGTGGCGTGTACGCGGCCGCCCGCCTGCTGCAGCGCCGCGGGCTCAATCCGGAATGGGCGGTGCAGGTCGCCACCGTGGGTGTCCCGCTCGGCCTCATCGGCGCCCGCGCCTACCACGTGCTGACCGACTGGAAGAGCTACCAGGGTCGCTGGGTGGACGTGGTGAAGATCTGGGAGGGTGGCCTCGGCATCCCGGGAGGGATCCTGGCCTCGGTGCTCGGAGGACTCATCGTCATCCGGCTGCGCCGCTTGCCGTTGCGCTCGGTGCTCGACACCGCGGCGGTGGGATTTCCCGTCGGGCAGTTCGTCGGGCGGCTCGGGAACTGGTTCAACCAGGAACTGTTCGGGCGGCCGACCGACCTTCCGTGGGGCCTGGAGATCGACGCGGAGCACCGCCCGCGGGAATACCTGGACGTCGAGACGTTCCATCCCACTTTCGCCTACGAGATGGTCTGGAGCATGCTGGTCTTCGGGCTGATGTGGCGAGTCGCCGTACGCGGCAGGATGCCGAGAGGTCACCTGGTCGTGCTCTATCTGTTCTCGTATGCGGCCGGACGGTTGTGGATCGAGGCGCTGCGCGTGGATCCGGCCAGCCTGCTGGCGGGCGTCAGGGTGAATATCTGGGTGATGGGCGGAGTGCTCGTGCTGGCGGGCCTGTTCCTCCTGCTGGTGACGCCGCGCCGGCGGCGGGCGGAGGCGCTGCTGGCGGCGGCGGGGACGCCGGTCGACGCGGTCATTCCGGTCGGCGGCGAGGCGACGGATTCGTTCGAACCCGCCACCTCCGGGCGGGACGTCACCCCGGCCGGCGGAGCGGAGCCGTCCGGAGACGCCGACGCGGACGGGTTCGAGACGGCGGATCGTCAGGCGGACGACTCCGAGCCGGGCGTGGCCGGCCACGAACAGACTCAACCGGGCGCGGACGAGTCGACTGCCGGCAGCTCGCCGGTCTGAGCCATGGACGAATCGGCGCTGGTCGCGGGAATCAGCCCGGCACGCGTCGAGCGGGGGTTCGCCTTCGTGGACCTGTGCAACTTCACGCGCTACACCGATGACCACGGGGATCGCAAGGCGGTAGCTCTCCTGGCGGAGTTCCGAGCCGTGGTCCGAGCCGTGGTTGCGAACCACGGTGTCCGGATGGCCAAGTGGCTCGGGGACGGGGCCATGCTGGTCGGCGTCGAGAACGAGCCTCTCGTTGAGGCGGTCGTGCATCTCCAGAACGTCGTGGCCGTACAGGGGATCCTGCCCCTGCGCGCCGGTATCGCCGCCGGGCCGGTCATTCTCTTCGAGGGGGACGACTACATCGGGAATGCGGTGAACCTCGCCGCGCATCTCTGCGACCTGGCACAGCCGGGCCAGCTGCTGGCTCCGGCTGCGTTGCTCTCGGACCTCATGGTGAACACCGAGGCCGACTCCATCGGGTTCCTCGAGATTCCCGGGTTTACTGAACGGGTGGACGTGGTGCTGCTGCGCGAAGCCGATCCGGAGCCCTGGGCAGATGGCTGAGGACCCTGGCGCCGCGCGCCCCCAGCGTCTGGCTCCGGGTCTGCCGACCTCGGGGGCCTGGGCCGAGGACGATCCACCGGGGAATCGACGATTCTTCGACCTGGACACCCGCCGCCCCTTCGTCCTGGAGAGCGGCCGCTCGCTGGACAGCGTGACGATCGCCTACGAGACGTGGGGAACCCTGGACAGCGACGGGTCCAACGCGGTCCTGGTGTGCCACGCCCTCACCGGCGACGCCCACGCCTACGACCCGCACCTCTCCAAGCGCGGCTGGTGGCAGGGTGTCATCGGCCCCGGCGAGGCCATCGACGTGAACCGCTACTTCGTTGTCTGCGCCAACGTCTTGGGCGGCTGCCAGGGAACGACCGGTCCCGCCTCTGTGAACACGGCGACGGGTCGGCGCTGGGCGGCGTCGTTCCCCCCGGTCACGATCCGGGACATGGTGCGGACCCAGGCGCGTCTGGCCGACCATCTCGGCGTGAAGCGGTGGCTCTGCGTGGTCGGCGGTTCCATGGGAGGCATGCAGGCACTCGAGTGGGGCGCCATGTTCCCGGCGCGGGTGCGATCCATCGCCCCGCTGGCGGTCGGCTGCGCGGCGAGCCCGTGGCAGATCGGCTGGAGCGCCGTAGGGCGGGCCGCGATCGCCCTCGATCCCCGCTGGCGTGACGGCGAGTACTACGACGCCGAGCCGGGCGAGGGACCTCATGAGGGCCTGGCGCTTGCCCGGGCCGTGGCGCAGATCACCTATCGCAGCGATGAGCTGTTTGCCGAGCGGTTCGGCCGGACGCTGGTCCGGGCCAACGAGCAGTTCGGTCTGTGGGACCGCTACGGGGTGGAGGGGTACCTCGACTACCACGGCGAGAAGCTCGTGCGGCGCTTCGACGCCAACTCGTACCTGTTGCTCAACAAGGCCATGGACACCCACGACATCGGTCGCGGCCGCGGCGGCCTGCAGCGGGCCGTGGCGCGGATCGGTGTCCCGGTGCTGACCGTCTCGATCAGTTCCGACGGGCTCTACCCGCCGCGGCAGCAGACCGAGTTGCGCGACCTCGTCGTGGCGGCCGACGGGGACTGCCGGTACGTGCTGGTGGAGAGCCCGCACGGCCACGACGGCTTCCTGGTGGAGACGCGGGCCGTCTCCGATGCCCTCGCCGAGTTCCTCGAGTCCGTGGAGAAGGAACACCCGTCGATTGCGGCGGGCTGAGCAAGGCGGCGCCCGGCTACAATGTCGCCGACTTGCGGGCGTAGCTCAGTTGGTAGAGCGCCACCTTGCCAAGGTGAAGGTCGCCGGTTCGAGCCCGGTCGCCCGCTCTCAGGCTCGCCGGGGGCGAGTCCCCCGGGGGCCACACAAATCTGCATCGGTGCCCGAGCGGACGAAGGGAGCGGCCTGCAAAGCCGTCTATCGCGGGTTCGAATCCCGCCCGATGCTCAGAACCCGCCGGAGCGTCCGCCTGACGCTGAGGCCGCGGTGACGCGAGCGCGATAACCTGCCCGTGGGGCCGTTAGCTCAGCTGGCAAGAGCACTTGCATGACGCGCAAGGGGTCGGGGGTTCAAGTCCCTCACGGCCCACACAAGTGCCGGATGTAGGTACCATTTGGTTACCAACGTCCCGTGCAATAACCTGCCGTAGGCCACGGGCCGGCTCCGACAAGCTCCGAACGGATTCTGACTAGCAACCATGCCACGATTGTCCAAGAACATCAGCAGCGCCGTTGGCCGGGGCATCGCGGTGGACCTGGGAACAGCCACCACGATCGTGTACGTCCGCGGCGAGGGCATCGTGCTGGAGGAACCCAGTGTCGCGGCTCTCGACGCCCGAACCGAACGGCTCCTGGCGGTCGGCCGAAGCGCCAAGGAGATGATCGGTCGCACGCCGGCCAACATCCGCACCGTGCGCCCGCTCAAGGAGGGCGTCATCGCCGACTTCGGTGTCTGCGAGAAGATGCTGCGCTACTTCATCCAGCAGGTGCACAGCAACCGCTTCGCCAAGCCGCGCATGGTCATCTGCGTGCCGTCGGGCATCACTCCGGTGGAGCAGCGGGCGGTCCAGGAGGTGGCGGAGTTCGCCGGCGCCCGCCGACCTGTGTTCATCATCGAGGAACCGATGGCGGCCGCCATCGGAGCCGGTATCGCGGTGCAGCAACCCACCGGGAGCATGATCGTGGACGTCGGTGGCGGGACGACGGAGATCGCCATCATCTCGCTCGGCGGAATCGTGGTGAGCCGTTCGGTGCGGGTGGCGGGCGACGACTTCGATCAGACGATCAGCGACTACATCCGCAAGGAGTACAGCCTCGGCCTTGGCGAGCAGACCACCGAGCAGGTGAAGGTCAAGTACACCTCCGCCTGGCCTCTGAATGAGGAGATGCACCTGAGCATCCCCGGTCGCGATCTGGTGACCGGACTGCCGAAGAGCATCGGCGTCAGCACCGCCGAATTGCGCGAGGCGATCGAGGAACCGCTCAACGAGATCATCGGTGGCGTGCAGGCGACTCTTGATGCCGCGCCCCCCGAACTCACCGCCGACATCATGGAGAGCGGGATCTTCCTGGCCGGTGGGGGTTCCCGCCTGGTGGGCCTCGCGGAGCGCCTGGCGACGGAGACCGGGATCAAGATCAACCGTGTGAAGAACCCCCAGTACGTCGTTGCGTACGGGTCGGGATACTCGCTCGAGGAGTTCGAATCACTGAGAGGCGTGCTGCATTCGCCGGTCGCTGACTAACCGGGCGATCGCATAGGGGAGCGGTCCCCGCAGTCGTGGCCATCTTCCAGGGCCGATCCCGCCTCACACTCGTCCTTCTGGTCCTCGTAACGGTCACGCTCGTCACCCTCGACGTGCGCAACGTCGAACCCTTCGAGCAGGCGAAGAACGCCGCGGAGGGTGCGCTGGGCCCGGTCGTGACGGGCGCTCAGCGAGCCGGGCGCCCGGTAGTCGACGCCTGGGAAGCCGTTACCGACTACGACGAGCTCAAGGCCGAGAACGAGCGCCTGCGTGCCGAACTCGATGTCGAGCGGGGCCGCGACCTGGCGAACGCCAGCGCCGCGGAGGTCCTCCGGGAGTATCTCGCCGAGGCGGGAATCCAGTACGTCACCGACATTCCGTCGACCACCGCCCGGGTCGTTCGCCACCTCGGCAACTTCCCTGACTTCACCGTGGACGTGGACAAGGGTTCCTCGGCGGGTGTGCGGACCGGCATGCCGGCGGTGACCAGTGCCGGACTGGTGGGGCGCGTGGTGGACGTCTCCCTGAGCCGCTCGCGCATCCGGCTCATCAGCGATCCCGAATTCGAGTTGGGCGTGCGCCTCGTGGGCACCGATGCCGTCGCCGTGGCGCGCGGAACCGGTCGCGATCAGCCGCTGGTGGTCAGTGAGGGCATCGGTGTCTCCGTTCCGGTTCACGTGGGCATGCTCGTCACGACCAGCGGGATCGACCGCAGCGTGTACCCGCCGGACGTGCCGGTCGGGCTGGTGGCCGAAGTGGCCGTGGATCCGGGACTCAACCAGGTCCTGTTCGTGCAGCCGGCGGCGTCCCTGGATTCGCTGAACTTCGTGACCATCCTGTTCTACGACAACGCCCTGTGAGCGACGGGGAGGGCCATGACCGCTGAGACGATCAGGGCAGCGCTCAGGTCGGGACTCGTGCTGTTCTCCGTCTTCGTCCTGCAGGTGGGGCTGCTGGACGGGCTGCGGATCGCCGGCCGCGCTCCCGAACCGCTGCTGGTCCTGGCGGCGGCGGGCGGTCTGGTGGGAGGATGGTGGAAGGGCCTGCGATTGGGGTTCGTAGCCGGATTGCTGTACGACCTCGTTGCCGGTACGCCCCTGGGGCTGGCCGCCTTCGCCTATGCGCTCGTGGCTGCCGCGGCCGGTCTGCTGGCGGGGTACACCGTGCGGATGTGGTGGCTGGTGCCCCCGTTCGTGGCCTTGGGGCTGTCCGCGTACGTGTTCGCCGGTGAGGTGGTCGGCCAGGATCACCTGTTCGACGACCGGTACATGGTGACCCTCGGTGTCGTGGAGTTCTGGTCGGTTGTCCTGGCGGCACCGACTCTGCGTCTCGTGCGCTGGGCGTGGGGCGCTGCGGCGAGCGTACGAGCCGGGCCGCCGGGACTGCGTGCCCCGGTGAGGACTGCCGGACCGTGAGCCTCCTGACACCCCCCGGGGCGGGCCGTTCCTCCGAAGTGGCCGGCGGCCGGCGCCGCGATCCACAAACAAGGCGAAGGGGGCGTCTCAACCGCTCCGACTCGCGCAGGCTGCGCCTGAGCATTCTCGGTGTGATCGGGCTGGCACTGCTCGTGACGCTGGTGGTGCGCCTCTGGTACCTGCAGGTGGTGACGTCCGAGCAGTTCGTCGCCCAAGCGGTCGGCAACATCATCCGCACCGTGCCCGAACCCGCTCCGCGTGGCCGCATCTTCGACGTGCAGGGCCGTGAACTGGTTGGAAACCGCATTGTGAACGTTGTCACGATGGACGCCTTCATCCTCCGTGACCAGATCGGCCCGTCGCAGCGCCGGCGCCTCGCCCTCGAGTTGTCGCGCCAGCTCTCGCGTTCGGGGGTGCTCACCAAGTCCGTGGAGCTGACCGAGGCATTGGGCGACCCGGCCTACGGTCCGTTCGACCGGATCCCGCTGGCGGTGGGCGTGTCGGACTCGATCAAGGTCTTCCTGGCCGAACGGAACGAGGAGTTCCCCGGCGTCGAAGTGGTCCGGCGCACCCAGCGGGTCTACCCCTACGGCGATCTGGCGGCACACGTGCTCGGGTACATCGACACGATCACCGCTGAGGAGATCGAGGCGCGGCGCAACCATCCGAAGCGCTACAGCACGGTGGACGAGGTCGGCAAGTCGGGTGTCGAGCTGGCCTTCGAGGACATCCTGCGCGGCATCCCGGGGTGGCGGGAGATCGAAGTCGACAACGTCGGCAACGTGGTCCGCGAGCGGGGTTACCGGGCGCCACAACCGGGGACCGACGTGGTGCTCACGATCGACGCGGACCTCCAGAAGCTCGTCGAGGACGAACTGCTGCGCGGCCTCCGGGAAGCCCGCGAGCGTCAGGACGAGTCGGTCGAGGATTCGTTCGTGACCTTCGCCGCTCCGGCCGGCGCCGCGGTCGTGCTGGATCCTCGCAACGGCAACGTGCTGGCTATGGCCAGTTACCCGGGATACGACCCGCGGGTGTTCATCGGCGGCATCAGCGAGGAAGAGTTCGATGCGTTCGTGCATCCGGCGAGTCACGCGCCTCTCAACAACCGCGCCATCCAGGGCGTGTACGCGCCGGCTTCCACGATGAAACCCATAACGTCCTACGCGGCGCTTTCGACGGGCCTCCTGGGGCCGGACGGCTTCCTGGGGGTCACCCAGACATCCGAGGACCCCGGGTATCACGTGCTCGCGGACTGCGTCGGCGAGTGCGAGTTCGAGAACCCCGATCGTGCCCCGAACGGTGATGTGGACCTCCGCTTGGCCATCGCGGTGTCGAGCGACGTGTACTTCTACAAGCTGGCCGAGCAGTTCTCCCGCCGAACCGGATATGACGAGGACCAGATCCAGCAGACCGCCCGAGACTTCGGGTTCGGCCGGACGACCGGCGTCGCCCTTCCGTTCGAGCACGCCGGGATCGTGCCGGACGCCGAGATCAAGCGGGCCCGCAACGAGAGCAATCCGGAGGCGTTCCCCGATCCCGACTGGCGGACCGGTGACACCATCAACATCTCGATCGGCCAGGGCGACCTGGGCGTGACCCCGCTGCAGCTGGCCAACTCGTTCACGACGTTCGCCAACGGTGGCCTGCTGTACCTGCCCAACATCGCGGTCGGGATGGTCGATCCGATCAGCGGCGAGATGGTCACCGAGATCCGCCCGCGCCTGACGTCCCGCATCTACCTGCCCGCCGACCTGCGGGCCCCGCTCCTGGACGGCATGCAGGGTGCTACCACGCTGCGCACGAACGAACGCGTCGGCACCGCCCAGAAAGCGTTCAACGGCTTCCCGCACGACCTGTGGCCGGTGGCGGGCAAGACCGGCACCGCCGAGGTGCTGGGCAAGGCCGACTCGGCGGTCTTCGTGGGGTTCGGACCGCTGCCCGAGCCGCGCTACCTGGTGACGGTGCTGCTGGAGGAGTCGGGGTTCGGCGGTGAGGCGGCGGCCCCTGTGGTGCGGCGGGTACTCGAGGCGATCGCCGTGGACCGGATTCCCGAGGCACCGGTGGGAATCCCCCGCCAGGACCTGGCCGGCCCGCCGGCGGGGGGCCCGGCGTGAGCGTTGCGGGCGGGGTGCCCCGGAGGCGGCGGCTGTTGCCGCGGGTGCCTCCGTTGACGCCCTGGCTGCACGCCGACCTGATCCTGATCGTCGCCACGGCGGCGCTCACCCTGTTCGGGATCGCCATGATCTACAGCGCCACCCGTGGCATCGACCCGGATGCGTACAGCAACTTCTACCTCCAGCGGCAGTCGCTGTTCGCTGTCGTCGGCGGGCTGATGGGTGCGGTTGCCGCCACCGTCGACTACCGGCGGTTCCGTTCGCTGGCCTGGCCGCTGTACGGAGTCACCCTCCTGGTGCTGCTGCTGGTGCTGACGCCGCTCGGCGCCGAACGTCAGGGCGCCCGCGCCTGGTTCGTGTTCGGCGGCTACCAGGTGCAGCCCTCGGAGTTCGGCAAGCTGGCGATGATCGTCGTGTTGGCCCACTACGCGGCGCGTTTCGGCGGACGTCTTACGCTCGGCCAACTGGTGGGCGCCCTCGGGCTGGTGGTCGTGCCGATGATGCTGATCCTGCTGGAGCCCGACGCCGGTACCGCAGTGGTGTTCGCGATCATCGCCATGGGTGTGCTGCTGGTCGCCGGCGCGCAGGCGCGCCACATCGTGGTGGCGACGGTTGTCGGTCTGGTGGGGCTGGGGCTGGTGTTGAACTCGGGTCTCGTCGAGGAGTACCAGCGGCAACGCATCGACTCGATCGTTAACCCGGGACGTGACGCCGGCGACACCTTCAACATCGAGCAGGCTCAGATCGCCATCGGCAACGGGGGGCTCACCGGTCACGGCTACGGGCAGGGAACGCAGACCCGTAGCGGCCTGGTTCCCGCCCAGGAGACCGACTTCATCTTCACCGTCGTGGGCGAGGAGTTGGGCTTCCTGGGTAGTGCGACGGCGCTGGGGCTGCTGGCGGTGCTGCTCTGGCGGATCTGGCGCTCGGCGCGGGTCGCGGGCGACCTGTTCGGCTCGCTGCTGTCCACCGGCGTCCTTTGCATGGTGCTCTTCCAGGTCTTCCAGACGGTCGGGATGGCCGCCGGCATCATGCCGGTGATCGGGATCCCCCTTCCGCTGCTGTCCTACGGCGGCTCGTCGATCCTCACCACGATGATGGCGCTGGGCCTGGTGCTGAACGTCTCGATGCGCCGCCACGTGGTGCGCGCCGGTTGACCCGTGCCCATCGCCCTGGGGCGGGACCGGTAGCCTGAACGCCGTGCGTTCGCTTTGGTCGGCTTTGGAGCCTCTCCTGGATCAGGTCCAGCGTCCGGCGCGCTACATCGGCGGCGAGGAGGGCGCAGGCCCGGCGGCACACGCGCCCGACAAGGTGGCCTGGCTTCTCTGCTACCCGGACAGCTACGAGGTCGGCCTGCCCAACCAGGGCCTGCAGATCCTCTATGAGATCCTCAACGAGCGCCCCGACGCCACCGCCGAGCGGGCCTACGCCCCCTGGGGCGACCTCGAAGTCCTGATGCGCCGGCACGATCTGCCGCTGTTCTCCGTCGACACCCACCTCGGTGCCGGCGAGTTCGACGTCCTGGCCTTCAACCTCTCCTCGGAGTTGGTCTACACGAACGTGCTGAACCTCATCGATCTGGCCGGTGTGGCCGTGCGCGCCGCCGACCGTTCGGGCGACGACCTGCTGGTCGGCGCGGGTGGGCACTGCGCGTTCAACCCCGAGCCGCTGGCCGATTTCGTGGACTTCTTCGTGCTGGGGGACGGCGAGGAGGTGGTGGGGGAGATCACCGAGGCCATCGCAGCCCGGCGCTCCGAGGGCCGAGCGGCGGTGCTCGAGGCCTTGGCGGGCATCGAGGGCGTCTACGTGCCCGCCGCCTATGAGGTGACCTATAGCGGGCTGTCGGCGGAGGTGACTCGCCGCTGGCCGGGTGCGCCCGAGACCGTTGAGAAGCGCACGATCAGTTCGCTCGGCGACTGGCCCTACCCGAAGCGGCAACTGGTTCCACTCACCGAGGTGGTTCACGATCGGCTCAACGTGGAAGTCTTCAGGGGTTGCACGAGGGGCTGCCGCTTCTGCCAGGCCGGCATGATCACCCGGCCCGTGCGCGAGAGGCCGGCCGAACAGGTCCGGACCATGATCACCGAGGGGTTGCGGCGGACCGGTTACGACGAGGTCGCCCTCACGTCGCTGTCCACCGCCGACTTCAGCGGTATCGAGGAACTCGTGGCCGACACCGTCGGCCCTGCCGACGACGACGCAGGCGGGGCGGGCTGCCCGGCGGTGACGGTCTCCCTTCCCAGCCTGCGCGTCGACGCCTTCACCGTGGGTCTCGCCGCCGAGCTGCAGCGGGCGCGCCGCACCGGTCTGACCTTCGCTCCGGAGGCGGGTTCCTGGCGGCTGCGCCAGGTGATCAACAAGCTCATCAGCACCGACGATCTGGACGCGGCGGTGGAGGGCGCCTTCTCACAGGGATGGCGCAGGGTGAAGCTGTACTTCCTCGTGGGATTGCCGACGGAGACCGACGAGGACGTCCTGGGCATTGCGGCCTTGGCGCGCCGCTGTGTGGAGCTGGGTCGCCGCCACGTCCGCGGAGCGTCGGTGACGGTCTCGGTGGGGGGCTTCGTGCCCAAGCCGCAGACGCCGTTCCAGTGGTTCGGCCAGAACACCGTGGCCGAACTCCATCGCAAGGTGGCATTGCTGGCCGACGACCTGCGCGCCGATCGCGGCGTCAGGCTGAAGTGGCACGATCCCGAGGCCACGCTCGTGGAAGGGCTGGCCAGCCGGGGCGACCGCAGGTTCGGGGCGGTCATCGAGGATGTCTGGCGTTCCGGCGGCACCTTCCAGGAATGGTCCGAGCACTTCGATTACGGGTTGTGGCTGGACGCCATGGAGCGCCACGGCCTCTCGGTCGAGGACTACGCCTACCGGCATCGCAGCGGCACCGAGACTCTTCCCTGGGATCACCTCTCGGCGGGTCTGCACAAGGACTTCCTGTGGCAGGACTGGCAGGACGCCCTGGCAGAGTCCGGCTTGGAGGACTGCCGTTGGACGCCGTGCTACGACTGCGGGGCCTGCACGGGCTACGGCATCGAGCACGTCGTGGCCTCAGCGGTGCCTCCTGCCGGCGGCAGCCAGGGAACCGGCCAGAACCTCCTGAAGCCGGAGCCCGTACCGGTGCAACTGCTGGCGACCCGCCCGCTGGCAGGTGTGTCATGAGGGTGCGCGTGCGCTGGTCCAAGCACGGGAAGATCCGCTTCTGCGGGCATCGCGACGCCGCCCGGATCTGGGAACGTGCCGTGCGGCGGGCCGAGTTGCCCGTGGCTTACTCGCAGGGGTTCACCCCGCGTCCGCGGATCTCTTTCGGATTGGCCCTCGCGACCGGCCAGGAATCTGTCGCCGAGTACCTCGACGTGGATCTGCGGACGACCCCCGAGGAACTCTACGACTGGGCGGCCTGCATGCCCGAGCGGCTCAGCGCGGTCCTGCCTGACGGCATGACCGTGACCGATGCCTGCCCGCTGAGCCCCGGCACGGCGTCGCTGCAGGATGCGGTCACGAGTTGCACCTGGGAGTTCGCGCTGGCCGAGAGCGACGTCACGTCCGCCGCCGGTTGGGCGGCGCGGGTGCGGTCGGCGGACAGCCTACCCCTGCAACGGGAGCGCAAGGGTCGAACCACCACCTCCGATGTGCGCACGGCCGTCGGAGACCTGCACATTCTGGACGCCTCGGTCGGGAGCGTCCTCGTTGCCGAACTCGGCACGAAACCCCGGGCGGTGCGGCCCGCAGAATTCCTGCGGCTCATCGCCCCCCCGCTGGCCGCCGGGCGAGTCCGGCGGTTGCACCAATGGATTACGCGGGACGGCGAGCGGTACGAGCCGCTTGCTCCCGAAGCCGGCGTGTTGGCGCCGGCCGGCGATTCGCTCGCCGCGGCCTCGATCGACGCCGTTCCCGCTGCGCAGCAAGAGGTCTGCGCGTGATGAGAAGGGAACTACACAATGTCTTCGTCCCCCCCAACGGACGCCGGATCCGCCAAGAGCCGCGCTGATTCCAAGAGCCGCACCGAGTCCGACAAGAAGGACAACGGTCGGGTAACCGGGCCTGAGGGCCGCAGCGGCCGAACCCGAGGCCAGACGACGGCCGGCGACGGCTCCGCGGAGCAGCGCAAGCCCCGAATCGGCGACAGCCGCCCCGCCCCGCCGCCTTCCGGCGAGACGAAGCCGGCCAAGTCCCAGTCCTCCGGCCGTGGCGGCGGGAACAAGGGCGGGTCGCGTTCGGGCGGCGAGAGCAGCGGGTCGCGTTCGGGCGGCGAAAGGAGCGGGTCGCGTTCGGGCGGCCGGCGCCGGCGCCGCGGCGGCCGCGGATCGGGATCGCGTGGCGGGCAGCAGCACAAGCCCGTCGAGGCGCTGACCGGCGGTGATCCGGTCGAGCTCGACGCCGAGACACTGGCCAAGCGGCGCGGGCGGGCTCGCAAGGGCCGCCCGGTCGGCCGCTACCTCATGGCCATCCACGTCACCTCCGACGCGACCCACGTGGCGGTCCTGGAGGGGCGGGCCCTCGTCGAGTACTACGTGTCCCGCCCCGCCAACGACACGACCGAGATCTACGGGAACATCTGTCTCGGCCGTGTCCAGAACGTGCTGCCCGGCATGGAGGCGGCGTTCGTGGACATCGGAACGCCCAAGAACGCCATCATGTACCGGGGCGACGTGCAGTTCGACGCCGAGGACCTGGAGCGCTCCAGCCGACCGCAGATCAGCCAGGCCCTGAAGGTGGGCCAGCGGGTTCTCTGCCAGGTCACCAAGAACCCGATCGCCCACAAGGGTGCACGTCTGACCCAGCAGGTCTCCCTGGCCGGCCGCTACGTCGTGCTGGTGCCCAACAGCGATGCCTACGGCATCTCCAAGCGGCTCTCCGACAAGGAGCGTCGCCGGCTGCGCCGCATCCTGGACGGCGTCAAGCCGGCCGAGCACGGCGTGATCGTGCGGACCGCCGCTGAGGGTGTCACCCCCGAGGAGATCCGTCAGGACGTCACGCGTCTGGTGTCGCAGTGGGACCAGATCGACTCGCTCGCCAAACGGTCCAAGGCCCCGTCGCTGCTCTACCGCGAACCCGACGTGGCGCTGCGGGTCATCCGCGAGGAATTCACGACCGACTACCGCAGCGTCCAGATCGACGATGCCGACCTCTTCGAGTCGGTGTCGAAGTACGTCGAGAGCGTCGCCCCCGCGCTGGCCGAGCGCGTCTCCTTCTACGACCGCTCGAAGGAGAACCTGGATCTGTTCGAGCGCTACCACGTGTACGGCCAACTCCGCAAAGCAGTGGACCGCACCGTATGGCTCCCGTCGGGAGGCTCGCTGGTGATCGAGCACACCGAGGCGATGACCGTGATCGATGTCAACACCGGCCGCAACGTGGGCTCGACGAGCCTCGAGCAGACCATCCTCGAGAACAACCTGGAGGCGGCGGCGGAAATCCCGCGCCAGCTGCGGCTGCGCGACATCGGCGGGATCATCGTGGTCGACTTCGTCGACATGGAGAGCAAGAACAACCGCCAGAAGGTCATGAGTGCGCTGCGCGACGCACTGTCGCAGAGCAAGACGCACACGCGGGTGAGCGATATCTCCAACCTGGGGCTCGTGGAGATGAGCCGCAAGCGGATCGGCGAGGGGTTGCTGGAATCGCTCTCCCGGGCCTGCGATACCTGTGACGGCTGGGGGATCCGGCTCGACGAAACGCTGTTGGGCAGATCCAGCGACGCCGATAGCGTGTAGGGGCTATGTACGCAGTCGTTGCGGCCGGCGGTAAGCAGTACCGCGTGAGCGAGGGTGAGGTGATCACCACCGAGCTGCTCGGCCCTGCCGGCGCGGAGGTGGACCTGCGCCCGGTGCTCTACGTGGACGGCGACAGGGTGCTCGCCACACCTGACGAGTTGACGGCGGTGGCTGTCAAGGGCCGGATCGTCACCGAGACGAAGGGCCCCAAGATCAGGGGATTCACCTACAAGTCGAAGAGCAACCAGCGACGGAGCTGGGGGCATCGCCAGCGGCACTCGCTGGTGGAGATAACCGAGATCGGGATGGCATAGGCATGTCCAAGACCAAGGGCGGGGGCTCGACCCGCAACGGCAGAGATTCACAGGCCAAGCGGCTCGGAGTGAAGGTCTACGACGGAACCTGGGTCTCCGCGGGTTCCATCATCGTGCGCCAGCGAGGCACCAAGTTCCATCCGGGCCACAACGTGGGCCGTGGCGGGGACGACACCCTGTTCGCCACCGCTGACGGCCGCGTGTCGTTCGGCTCCCGCGGCCGGCGCAAGTTGGTGGACGTTCTCGCCGACTGACGGCCGTCCGGCGTTCGGGGCGCCCCCCGGTGGGGGGCGGCGCCGTATTCTTGGACCGTGTCGGACTTCGTTGACGAGTGCGCGCTCTGCGTGCGCGGCGGTGACGGTGGTGCCGGCTGCGTGTCCTTCCGGCGGGAGGCGCACGTCGACCGGGGAGGCCCCGACGGTGGCGACGGCGGCCGTGGGGGCGACGTCCGGTTGGAGGCCGACCGCAATGTGGCGTCACTGCTGGCGTTTCGCGATCATCCGCACCGCCGGGCCACCTCGGGGGGACACGGATCGGGCAGGGGCCGCCACGGTCCTTCCGGCGCCGACCTGCTGGTGAAGGTGCCCGAAGGCACTGTCGTGCTCTCCGCCGACGGTGATCACCTCGCCGATCTGACGACCCACGGTCAGCGCTACCTGGCCGCTCCGGGGGGAGTGGGCGGCCGGGGCAACGCCCGCTTTCTAACCAACCGTCGCCGCGCGCCGCGCTTCGCCGAGCAGGGCGAGCAGCCCACCGAGCGCTGGCTGCGGCTCGAATTGAAGTTGCTCGCCGATGTGGCGCTGGTGGGCCTTCCGAACGTGGGCAAGAGCACCCTGATCTCCCGCCTCTCCGCCGCCCGTCCCAAGATCGCCGACTATCCCTTCACCACCCTCGTGCCGAACCTGGGTGTGGTCGTGACCGACGAGGGGGAGGAGTTCGTGGTCGCCGACGTGCCGGGGCTCATCGAGGGCGCCAGCGAGGGACGGGGACTGGGCCACCGCTTCCTGCGCCACATCGAGCGTGCCCGCGCCCTGGTGCTGCTGATCGACCTCGGGCCGGCCGCCGAGGCAACCCCCGATGTCCAGTTGCGCATCCTGAGGACCGAACTCGGCACTTACCGGCCGGACCTGCTGGAGCGACGGCACCTCGTGGTGGGATCGAAGGCCGACGTGGCCACCGTGAGCCTGGCCGAGGCTGACATGGCGGTCTCGGCGGTGACCGGCGCCGGCGTGGCCGAGCTGACCGGTCGCCTGGCGACACTGGTGCGCCAAGCCCGCTTGGACGAGTCTCAGCCGGCAGCCGAGACGGCACCGGTGGTCCACCGTCCCGTGGCCGATCGGGCGGCCGACGCCATCAGCGTCCGGCGCGAGGGGGAAACCTGGGTGGTCCTGGGACGTCCGGCGGCACGGGCGGTGGCCCTGTCGGACCTCACCGACCCGCAGGCGCAGGACTACATGGCGCAGCGGCTCCGGACGCTCGGTGTGGACCGGGAACTTGCCCGAGCGGGCGCTCGCGCCGGCGACGAGGTGCGCATCGGCTCGCTGGCCTTCGACTACGAGCCCGACGAGGCGATCGCCCCCGCAGCGCGCGCCACACGTTCCGGGCGACGCGGCCGATGATCGTCGTCGTCAAGATCGGCACCTCCTCGCTCGTCGACGAGTCGGGACACGTGGACACCGCTGAGATCCGACGTCTCTGCGGGCTGCTGGCCGAGTTGCGCGCCGACGGGAAGCACGTCCTCCTGGTGACCTCGGCAGCGATCACGGCGGGTCGCCGGCTGCTGGGATTCGAGACCCGACCCACCGATCCTGTGCTGTTGCAGGCGGCCTCCGCGGTGGGCCAGGGCCACCTCATGGCGATGTACAACGAGTCCTTCGCTGCGGTGGGGCTCGTGGCGGGACAGATCCTGCTGACGCCCCTGGACTTCTTCGAGCGGAGCCGCTACCTGCGGGTGCGCGACACGCTGCAGCGCCTGCTGTCGCTCGGCGTGGTGCCTGTCATCAACGAGAACGACGCCGTCGCCGACGATGAGATCCAGTTCGGCGACAACGACCGCATCGCCGCGCTCGTGGCGCAGCTGGTGCGGGCGGACCTGCTGGTGATCCTCACCGACACCGAGGGTCTGCACACCGCCGATCCGCGCCTCGAGAACGAGGCGTCCCTCATCGCCGAGATCCAGGAGATCGACCGGGAACTGGAAGCCGCAGCCGGCGGTGTCGGCAACGCCGACGCGCGCGGCGGCATGGCCTCGAAGCTCTCGGCGGCCAAGATCGCCAGCTGGGCCGGGGTCCCCACAGTGATCGCCTCCGCCCGCCGCCCGGGCGTGCTGCGCGACGCTGTGGCCGGCAAGAACGTCGGCACGCTGGCACGGCCGCGGGCGCAGCGGTTGGGCGCGCGCAAGCTGTGGATCGCCTTCGCAGTGCGGTCCGTCGGCCGGCTGGGTGTCGACGAGGGGGCGCGCAACGCGCTGGTGGATCGCGGGAAGTCGCTCCTGGCCGTGGGCGTGCGCACCGTCGGCGGCGAATTCGTGGCCGGCGACGCCGTGGAGGTGGCGGGGCCCGACGATGAGGTCTTCGCCAAGGGGCTCGTCCGGATGCCCTCGGCTCGCCTGGACGCCGTCATCGGTCGCCGGAGTACCGAGCACGAGGCCGGAACACCGGAGGAGTTGATCCACCGCGACGACATGGTGCTACTGGCGCCCTAGGGAGCGTTGCCGGTGAGTCGTTCAAGGTCGCGCCCTCCGGCGAGAGGAAGTTGCTGAGGATGGCCGTCGACATCGTGTTGGCTCTGGCCGGGCTGGTACTGCTGCTGGTCGGCTCCGACTGGCTGGTCGCGGGCGGTTCCCGGCTGGCGGCGCGCCGGGGGATCCCGCCGGTCGTCGTGGGCGCGGTGATCCTTGGGTTCGGCACGAGCCTCCCGGAGTTGGTCGTGGGTCTGGCGGCTGCGGCGGGAGGCGATGCGTCCCTCGGCTTTGGAGGCATCGTTGGGTCCAACGTCGCCAACATGGGCCTCGTGCTCGGTGTCGCCGCCCTTGCCGTTCCCATCGCCGCCAATCGCGCCGCCTGGCGCCGGGTCCCGCTGGCCATCGGCTCGGTCCTGCTGCTGGCGGTCTTCCTGCTCACCGGCGGCGGGGTCGTCGAGCGCTGGGAGGGCGGTGTGCTCCTCGCGGCGATGGCCGGCGCGACCTGGTGGCTGTTGCGCAGCCCGCAGGCACCCGACGAGCAGCCGGGTGTCGCCCCCGGACCGGACGACGCCAGCCCCAGCCGCTTGAACCGCAGGATCGATGCCGCGGTGCGTCGCCTGGTTCCGCGCAGTCGCGGTGAGTTCTGGCGCCTGGCTCTGGGTCTGGTGGCGATCGTGGCGGGTGCGCAACTCGCCGTCGAAGGCTTCACGGGGATCGCCGAGCGCATCGGGCTGGCCACCGGCCTGGTCGGCCTCAGCCTGGTGGCGATCGGCACCTCGCTCCCCGAACTGGCCACCGCGCTCGCCGGGATCCGCCGGGGCCAACCCCTGCTCACCCTCGGCAACCTGCTGGGCAGCAACATCTTCAACAGCCTGGGAATCGCGGGCGTCGTCGCGCTGGTTCGCCCGGGCGGGCTCGGCAGCGACGGCGTGCCCTGGGTCGCCGCCGGTGCCATGTTGGGCATGATCCTGCTGGCCACGCTGTTCCTGTTCACGAAGCGGCGCAGGCGTCGGCTGGAACGCTGGGAGGGCGGCGTCCTGCTGGCCGCCTACGCGGCCGCCCTGCCACTCATCCTCGTCACCTGACGAACCCGGACTGTCCCACACCCCCGAGGGCGGGGGACGCCGGGGTCGGGGCCGGATCGACTCCGTAGGCGAGAGCCGGACAAGCACCGCGGGCGCCGGACACAGCATCGTGGGCGTTCTGTCCCGTCATTCCGACGGAGGCCGGAATCCACTTCCCAGCGGCCCGACCGGCGTTGCCGGGGGACCGGTGCGTATCGCCCTACTGGTCGCCGTCGGTCTCGCCCTACTGGTCGCCGTCGTCGGTGTCGTCGGTCTCGGCCTCGATCGTCTCGGCGAGCCGCCGGAGGTTCTCCGGTGTGGCGGTGCCGTCCATCTCGCCGAGATAGGCCGGCAGCTTCACGCCCACCTGTCCGGCCAGGTCCTGCAGTGGCGGCAGGGCGCCGATCAGGCCGGAGAGGAAGTTGGCGGTGCTGCCGCGCTCACCGTTGCCTCCGCCGGAATCCCAGACCGTGACCTGGTCGATCTTGAGGTTGGAGATGGCCTTGACCTGCTCGGCCACCAGCGCCGGGAGTTGCTCGGCGATGAGCATCAGCGCGGCCAACTGCGCCTCGCCGCCGGTGCGGTCCACCAGCTCGCCCAGACCCTCGGCCCGGCGGGTCAACAGGGCCAGCAGACCCATGGCCTCGGCCTCCATGCGGAGGCGCTGCCCGTCGGCCTCGCCGCCCTGGACCAGGCGGATGCGGTCGGCCTCTGCCTCGGCCAGGACGCGCACCCGCTCGCGCTCCACCTCAGCGGGGACCACGATGTCGGCCTGCTGGGAGGCCTTCTCCCGCTCGGCGCGGGCGACCTCGGCGGCGGCCTCGGCGGCGAAGGCCTCTCCTTCGGCGCGCGCCTGGGTGACTCGCTCGGATGCGGTGGCCGCACGCTCAGCCTCGGCT
>JAPONU010000399.1 GCA_026713745.1 bacterium | reverse complement strand
GTGGTCACGTGGGCCATCGTCCGCCGTCACGGCCTCGCCCTGCGCACCGCTCTGGGTCTCAGCCAGCGCTGGCACGACGTGCCCGTCGGGCTGGTCTGCGGCCTGGCGGCGCAGTTCCTGATCATCCCGCTGGTGTACCTGCCGCTCGCCCCGTACATCGAGTCCCAGGACATCGAGGAGCCGGCCCGACGCATCATGGCGCTCGCCGACGACGCGACCGCAGCGGTCGTGGTGGTGGTCGCCGTCGTGGTGGTGGCGCCGTTCGTGGAGGAGTTGTACTTCCGCGGCCTGTTGCTCCGGGCCCTCTGGGGTCGGATGGGGCGCGTCGGAACCGTGGTGCTCTCGGCGGTGCTGTTCGGGCTGGCGCACGTGCAGCTTCTCCAGCTGCCGGCTCTGGTGGTCTTCGGGCTCGTGGCCGGCACGCTGGTGGTGGCCACGAAACGCCTCGCCCCGGCGATGTGGGCGCATGTCGCGTTCAACGGCGTCACGGTCGTGCAACTGCTGCGCTGAGCGATGAATCCGACTAGCGAAGAACCGACCCGGCAGATCGAGGTCACCCGAGCGCCTCGCCGCGGCGTTGCGATCTCCCAGCGCCGGACGGGAGTCGTCTGCGTCATCGGAGCGTGCCTGTTCGTCTTCTGGCAGATGCGACCCGACCTGCTGTTCTCGGCCACGACGCCTGCGGGCGGCGATATGGCGGCCCACGTCTGGGGGCCGGCGTACCTGCGCGACCACCTGCTGCCGCTGGGCCGGTTGAGTGGCTGGGCTCCGGACTGGTACGCCGGCTTCCCCGCCTACCACTTCTACATGGTGCTGCCGTCGCTGCTCATCGCCCTGGCGTCGTTCGTGATCCCCTACGGGGTGGCGTTCAAGCTCGTGGCGGTCGCCGGGGTGGTCACGCTGCCGCTGGCGGCGGCGACGTTCGTGCGGCTGGCGGGACTGCGCTTCCCGACGCCCACGATCGCGGCGCTGTTCACGCTGCCGTTCCTGTTCGACACGAGTTTCAGCATCTATGGCGGCAACGTGGCCTCCACGCTGGCGGGGGAGTTCGCGTACTCCATCAGCCTGTCGCTGATGCTGGTCTACCTGGGCGTGCTGCTGCGCGGGCTGCGCACGGGTCGGCACCGTGTCCTCGCGGGCGTGCTGCTGGCACTCGTCGGGCTCACGCACCTGATTCCGGCGATATTCGCCGTGGCGGCCACCGCTGTTGCGCTGGCGATGCACCCGGGCCGGCGAGGTGTGCGCTGGGTGACGGTCACCGGCGCGCTGGCGGCGGCGCTGGCGGCCTTCTGGTTGCTGCCGTTCTGGTGGCGGCGGGGCTACTACCACAACATCGACTGGGTGAACCTCACCGAGTACTGGCCGAACCTGGTGCGGGAGGACTGGAACTGGGTCCTGGTGGGGGCCTGGGCGGCGCTGCTGATGGGCATCCTGCGGCGCCGGCGGCTGACGCTGTATCTGGCGGCGCTGGCGGCACTGGCTGCGGTGGGGTATCGCTGGCTCCCTCAGGGAGTGCTGTGGAACGCTCGCCTGCTGCCGTTCTACTACCTCGCGATGCTCCTGCTGGTGGGTGTGGGTGTCGCCACCCTGCTGGCAACGGTGGTCGCGGGCGCCCCGCTGCGGGAACTGCCGGCGGGCACCGGCGACGAACCCGCGCTGATCGGCGAGGAGCGCAAGCGCCGCCGCTGGCGTCCCGCGGATTCGCCGCGCCTGCGGCTCGCTCTGGCGGCTGTGATACCGGCCGGAGCCGTGGCGGTGGCGATCGACGACCTCGTTGCGGGCAGCGCGACCCTGCGAGCACTCCTGGAGGTGCTGCCGGGGGTGGCAGCGGCCACGGCCCCCGACCGGGCCGCCGATGTGGCGCACCTGGCGCTGCTGGTGCTCACCGCCGCGGCCGTGGTGGCGGTCACCGAGATCCTCCGATCCTTGCGGGCACAGGGGTTCCGGCCTCGGGCGAGCGGCCTCGTCGTGCTCGGCCGCCCGGCGGCTCCGACGGCGGCCGCCGGAGCTCTGCGCCCGGCCGGCTCGCCCCCGGCGCCACCGAGCGGGGTGATCCGCCCGCTGGGGGGCTTCAGTGCGCCCAGCTCTCGTGCCGGCGTGGTGCTGCTTGCGGGCACCGTGGCTCTCGTGTTGATCGTGGTGGCGGGCGTCGCCTACCCGCTGCGGGCGCTGGGTCCCGCCGGCGGTGAGGTTGCCGACGGGCGCTATGGCCTGCGGGTCGCCCCGAACGTCGTGCTGGCCGGCACGAACCAGGAGAGCTTCCTACCCTTCTGGGTGTACTGGAACTTCTCCGGCTACGAAGCCAAGGAGCCCCGCGAGGGGATCGGGGGCTACGACGAGTACTACCGGGTCGTCACCACCATGGCGGCTGTCGGCGGTGAGCGGGGCTGCGGCCGGGTCATGTGGGAGTACGGGCTGAAGCGCCTGGACAGCTACGGCTCGCCGATGTCGCTGATGTTGCTGCCGCACTGGACCGACGGCTGCCTGGGTTCCATGGAGGGCCTCTTCTTCGAGTCGACCCAGACCGTGCCGTTCCACTTCATCAACCAGGACGAGCTCTCGGCCGAACCTTCCCGGCCGGTGCGCGCCGTGTCGTACGGGGGTGCCGACCTGGGCGCCGGGGTGGCGCACATGCAGCTCTTCGGCGTGCGCTACTACATGGCGTTCTCGGAGTCCCTGATCGCCGAGGCCCGCGCCCACAGCGATCTCACCGAGGTGGCCGCCGAACCGCCCTGGGTCATGTTCGAGGTGGCCGATGCGCCGCTGGTGTCGCCGCTCGCCGCAGAGCCCGTCGTCGTCAGCGGCGCCGGTGATGATCCTGCACGCTGGCTCGAGGTGGCGGAGGACTTCTACACCGCCTATCCCGGCTCGGGAGCCACCGAGCCCGAGGCGGGGCTGCTGTCGAGCGCAGCGGTTCTTCCGGCGGCCACCGGGCCGGGCCGCTGGGCCGAGGTGCCCCCGGGTGCCGAGCGGCCGGTGCGCAGCCTCGGGGAGATCGAGGTCCGGGAGATAACCGCCGCGCAGAACTCCATCGGCTTCAGGGTGGACCGCACCGGCGTGCCGGTCCTCGTGAAGGCCTCGTACTTCCCCAATTGGCAGGTCGACGGTGCCGCCGGGCCCTACCGGGTGGCGCCCAACTTCATGGTCGTCGTGCCCGACGAGAACGAGGTCACCCTCAGCTACGGCTGGACACCTGTGGACGTCCTGGCCTGGGTGATCACCGCCATCGGTGTGATCGCCGCCCTGGTGCTGTGGCGGAATCCCCACATCTGGACCGCCGAGCCGAACCGGCGCGCCCCGTGGGAGTGACCCGTGCGAGTGACCGATAGCGACCGAGCGCCCGGCGGCGTGCGCCTGTCGGTCGTGCTGCCCGCATTCGGGGAGGCCACCGTCATCGGCGACACGCTGGCGGCGCTGCGGGCGGGCCTGGCCGGTGTGGCACCGGGGGATGCTCTGGAGCTGATCGTCGTGGACGACGGGTCCGGCGACGCCACCGTCGAGGCAGCCCGCGCCGCCGGGGCCGACCAGGTCATCGCGCTCGGCCGCAATCGTGGCAAGGGTGCCGCGGTGCGCGCCGGCATGCTGGCGGCGGTAGGTGATGCGGTGGTGTTCACCGACGCCGACCTGCAGTACCCGCCGGATCGGATCGTCTCGGTGCTGGCGTGCCTCGAGGGCGAGACCGGGGCGGTCGTCGCCAGGCGAGGGCGCTCCGGGGAGATCCCGCTGCGCAGGTTCGGGACCTTCGCCGTGTCGCGCCTGGCCCGAGCCCTGGTGCTGAACGGAGTGGCCGCCGGCGAGGAGCTGGGGGCGGACACCCAGTGTGGGCTGAAGGCGTTCCGCCGGGATGTGGCGCGGGACGTGTTCAGCCGTTGCCGGGTGGACCGCTTCGGTTTCGACGTCGAGGTGCTGCTGCTGCTGTCCCTGCGAGAGGTGTCGGTGGCCGTCGTGGTTGTCGAAGCCACCTCGGCGTCGCGCCGCTCGAGTGTGCGGGTGCTGCGAGATGGAGCGGCGATCCTCCGCGACCTGCTGCGGATCCGCCGATGGTTGCGCCGGGGCGACTATTCCACCGTGGCGCCCGATGGCTGATATGCCGGGCGCAACCGCCGCCGTCATTCCGCCACGACCGCCGCGGTCACGACGGCGGAGGCTGCCGTCGTCTTTCCGGCGGAGGCCGGAATCCATCGGTCGGCTCACCTCCGATGACTGAGCACCCTCCAGCACCCGGCGGGGATCGGTCCGTGGAGTCTCGCCTCGACGCGATCATCCGTGCCAACGACATCCGTGGCCGGGTTCCCACCGAACTCGACACGGCGATGGCGCAGCGACTCGGAGCGGCCTTCGCCTCGTTCTTCCGCGAGGACGATCCCGAGATCACCGAGGTTGTCGTCGGACGCGACATGCGGCTGTCGGGGCCGTCGCTGGTCGAGGCGTTCTGCGGCAGCGTGCGGACGGCCGGCCTGGACATCGTGGACCTGGGCCTCGCGTCGACCGACATGTTGTACTTCGCCTCGGGACATCTCGGTGCGCCCGCCGTGGTGTTCACCGCCTCGCACAACCCCGCCGACTACAACGGCATCAAGGCCTGCCGCGCGGGCGCCCGGCCGCTCAGCGGCGAACGAGGGCTCCGGCGCGTCCGCGACCTGGCGCTGGATCCTCCGCCCCCGGAACCCGCCGCGAGAGTGGGCAGGCGTCGGGGCGTCGACCTGCTGGACGCCTTTGCCCGCCACGTGCAGTCGTTCGTCGATGCCGAGCGCATGCGGCCTCTCACGGTGGTGGCCGACGTCGCGAACGGTATGGGCGGGCTCGTCGTGCCGGCGGTCTTCGAGGGGCTGCCGCCGGCGCTCGACGTGCTGTACGGCGAACTGGACGGCACGTTCCCGAACCATCCGCCCGACCCGCTGCAGGAGGCCAATCTGGCGGATGTATGCCGGCGCGTCACCGATACCGGGGCCGACGTCGGGTTGGCCTTCGACGGTGACGCCGACCGGGTCTTCTTCGTGGACGACCGGGCACAGCCGCTCTCGGGGTCGGTCGTCGCCGCGCTGCTGGCGAGGGCGGTGCTGCGCCGCCACCCCGGTGCGCTGGTTCTCTACAACGCCGCCTGCTCGCGAATGGTCCCTGAGGTGATCGCCGAGGCCGGCGGCCGCGGCGTGCGCACCCGTGTCGGGCACACCCTCATCAAGCAGCAGATGGCCGAGACGGGGGCGACCTTCGCCGGCGAGCACTCCGGTCACTACTACTTCGCCGAGAACCACTGCTCCGATTCGGGAGTGTTGGCGGCGGTGGCGCTGCTGGAGGAACTGTCCCGCGACGGCGTGCCTCTCAGCGAACTGCGCCGCCCGTTCGACCGCTACGCCGCCTCCGGTGAGGTGAACTTCACCGTCGACGACCCCCAAGCGGTCACCGAGACCCTGGCGCGCCGCTACCGGGACCACCCCCAGGACCGCCTCGACGGCCTCACGGTCGACTGCGGCGACTGGTGGTTCAACCTGCGCCCCTCCAACACCGAACCGCTGCTGCGCCTCAACCTGGAGGCCGGCACTGCCACCGAGTGCGCCCGCCATCTCTCCGAGGTGCGGGCGGTCGTCGAGAGCGGCAGGTGATCTCGGCGTTCGAGGACGTCGCGGGCCGCGGGTACGGATCTCTGCCTCGCCGTTCGGCGGCGGCTGGTCGGGCGGGGTCGGTGTGCGGGCATCTCCGGTGGGGGATTATGTGGATGCGCGCATGTGTTTGTTGGGCTATGGTGTGGGCCGCATTGGCGGGGTCTGCTGTTTCGGCGGGTGCCTGTGGCCGGTTGAGGAGAGGTTCTGATGATCACGCGAGTCGTTCGGGTTCTGTGGGCTGAGTCGGTCGGGCGGTCGGGTCGCGTCTCGCGCGGTAAAGGGTGTTCGCGGGGGTCGCCGGCGGGCTCGGCCATACGTGCGGTCTGCGGCTCTCGGGGGAGGTGGCGTGTTGGGGCGCCGTCGACTATCGCGGCGAGTTGGATGCGCCCGAGGGGGCGTTCGCGGCGGTCGACGCTCGGGAGACCCGGACCTGCGGTGTGCGCATCGATGGGGCCGTGGCGTGTTGGGGCGGTGTTTGGGAGTTGTTGGAGGGTGTGGAGGCGCCGGCGCCGGATGTGGCGTTCCCCGGTGGCGTGTTCGCTGCGGTGAGTGTGGGTGGTGCGCACGTCTGCGGTCTGCGCGCGGGCGGGGAGGTGGCGTGTTGGGGCACGAACTGGTTCGGTCAGGCGGACGCGCCGCCGGGGCGGTTCGTGGCGGTGGACGCGGGGATGAGTCATTCGTGCGGGTTGCGCCCCGACGGGTCCGCGGTGTGTTGGGGGGAGGATTCTCTGGATGCCGCCGAGTTGAGCGGTTGGGGGTTCGAGTTCGGCGGCGACGAGGAGGCTTTCGTGGCCGACAGATTCGCCCGCATCTTCGAGGGGCTTGGGCTGTACCCGTCGGTGGTGGGGCTCTTGGACCTCGAGGGTGCCGTGCCGCAGGCGGAGGTGCGCGAGGAGATGGCGAGGCGGGCCGCCGGCTGGGAGCCGCCGCCGGGGCCGTTCGCGGCGATCAGCGCCGGCGCGGGTTTCACGTGCGGCCTGCGAGTCGATGGCGAGGTGGCGTGCTGGGGGTATTTCGCCCGCGAGGAGCCCCGCATCCCCCTCGCCGTGTACGCCGAGGTCTACGGGCCGCGACTGCGGGACTTCGCTCGGGTCACCAAGGCGCGCTCGGTCCTGCGCGGCCAGGACCGCTTCGATCCGCGGTTCTATCCGCTGTACGGGCTTCGGGTCTGGGAGTTGGACCCCTCGCAGCGTCCGATCGCCGGACCGGCCAGCGCTCTCGACAGCCTCCTCGCCGACGTCGAGTTGGTCTCGCCGCCGCCGGGGCCGTTCATCGCGGTGAAGGCCGGCCGCCGCAGCGCCTGCGGCCTGCGACCCGACGGCGAGTTGGCATGCTGGGGCATCGTCGGCGAGGACAACCCGCCGCCGGGCCCCTTCGCCACCGAACCGATCACCGCCGCCGCCCACACCGACGCGCCGGCGGACACCACAGACCCCGACCGCATACCGGGCGAGGACCGCCTGGGGCGCCGGGGAGGATGAGACCGGCGGAGGGTTCGACAAGATCCTGGGCGAGCATCTCGTCGACGTCGTTATCGACGACGCCGACGGTTACCAACTCGGGCTCTTCGCTCCGCCCGACGCCGCGCACGTCGCACCTGCAGTGTCTGATGACGCGGTCCATGTGGCGCTCGATTAGACCGTGGACATCGAGGGCCTGACCTGCTTGGGCTCGCTCGGGAATGAGGGTTGAGGGTGTCGATCGGGACCGGATGACGTGGCGGCAGGT
>JAPONU010000398.1 GCA_026713745.1 bacterium | reverse complement strand
GGTGAAGCAGTGGTAGCTCGCGAACCACCCTTCGCCCTCGAGACCGTAGAACGGCGAGTTCCACCGCACGGCCTTGCGCACGCCGGGCACGGTGCGCACGATGAGGTCGTCGAGGCGCCGCCCGATGTCGCCCTTCCAGCCCGGTATGGCTGCGAGATAGGCCGCCACCGGGGCGGCGCCGTCGCCCTTGGGAATCTGGGGGTTGCCGCCCGCAAGGCGCTTCGGCTGCCCGCCGTCGCCTGGGGATCCCACGATCAACCAGCGTAAGTCCCCCGGAGTGTCGAGAACATCGGTTCGGTGACCCGAGGCTCCTCGGGGCGAAGCGTCCCGGACGCGTCGCTCGTCTTCACCCCGCTGGGCGCTGTTCGGGCTGCCACTCAGTGGGAGACGACGGTGAAGGTGCACCTCGGGCCACCGGCGTTGGCCAGCCGGGCGTCGGCGGTGAGCAACGGGCAGTCCAACTCCTCGGCCAGGGCGACGTAGGTGGCGTCGTAGGCGGTGACGTTGTGGCGCAGTTCCCAGATGCGATCCAGCATCCCGACTGTCGGGAAGCGTTGCACGCCGAGGCGCTGCCAGGTGTGGATGGCCCGCGCCGCGTCGGCGGCCTCGATGACACCACGGCGCACCTGGCGGCCGACGGTGTGCAGGACCTCGGCATCGACGAGATGCGGAGCGGCCAGGCGGTCGGTTGCCAGCCGCCGGCGGGCGTCGCCGTCGTCGAGGAGTCCCAACACGGCGGCTGAGGCATCGACGACGATCACCGCTCGGCGCGCCCCCGGTGCAAGTCGGCGACGATGTCGGAGGCCGTCACGTCGAGGTCGGGAAGATCACCGAGCAGGGCCGCGTTATCGGCTCGCTGAGAAACGACAGCCAACTCCCGCACGGCGAAGGCCGAGACCGACATCGTCTCGCGCGCGGCCAGGAGGCCCAGTCGCCGCACGACTTCTTCGGGCACGTTGCGCAGGTACAGAGTCCTCATGTTGCAGAAAGCTAGCATAGTGATGGCACTCTGCCCCATTGCACCGAGCAGGTCAAGACCTCACCAGATGGAGTTGTCGACATCGTCGATCGCCGATTCCGCGTGGTGCCGGCGGGCAAGAGTGGCCCGGGCGGTGATGGACGACAGTTGACTACACTGTAGTAATGCCTGTTGTGTCGATCCGCTTCTCCGACGAGCCGGTGCACGGTCGGCTGAAGGAGAGTGCCCGTCGCCACGGCCAGGGCGTCTCGCCGCTTGCCGAGCGGCTGATCGATGAGGGCCTGCGCATGGAGGCGCACCCGGCGGTGCTGTTCCGGGATGCTCCGGCGGGTCGCCGGGCCGTGCTGGTCGGCGGTCCCGAGGTGGCCGACGTGATCGGAGCCATCGTCGGCGGCGATGTGCCGGCGGCGCAGCGGCGGTCCCGGGCGGCGGAACTGCTGGGGCTGAGCGAGGCGATGGTCGACGCCGCGCTGGCCTATTACGCCGATTTCACCGACGAGGTCGACGCGGCGCTGGCCGAGCGGGCGC
>JAPONU010000397.1 GCA_026713745.1 bacterium | reverse complement strand
GCCACCGAGGCCGGGGCCGCCGGCATCCTGTCGGTCGCCCCCTACTACAACCGCCCCCCGCAGGCCGGCCTGTACGACCACTTCCGGGCCATCGCTTCCGCCACGCCCCTGCCGATGATCATCTACGACATCCCCGTGCGCACCGGCCGCAAGGTCGAGAGCGCCACGCTGCTGTCGCTGGCGCAGGACGTCGAGAACATGGCCGGCATCAAGGACGCCGCCGGCGACCCCGCCGAGACCGGCCGCCTCATCGCCGCCGCACCGGAGGGCTTCGAGGTCTACAGCGGCGACGACGCCTTGACCCTGCCCCTGCTGGCGGTCGGGGCGGTCGGCGTGATCGGCGTGGCCACGCACTGGACCGCCGCCGAGCATCTCGAGATGTTCGCGGCCTGGGAGCGCGGCGACACCGCCGCCGCCCGGATCGTCAACGCGGCGATGGGTCCGTCCTTCGACTACGAGACGGGCGACGCGGCGCCCAACCCCATCCCCACCAAGGCGCTGCTGCGGGTGCTCGGCCGCCCGGCCGGGCGTTGCCGGCCCCCGATGGACGCCGAACCGGCAGGGCTGGCGGACGACGCGCGGGCCACCCTGGCGACCACCCACCTGGGCCGGGAACTCGGCTTTGACTGAGGCTGTACGGGTCACCTTCCTCGGCGGTCTAGGCGACATCGGTCGCAACTGCGCCGCTATCGAGACAGACGAAGCCCTGCTGTTGCTGGATTGCGGGCAGATGTTCGCCGGTGAGGACCGTCCCGGCGTGGACTCGATCCTGCCCGATCTGTCCTACGTGTTCGAGCGGTCCCACAAGGTCGTCGGCTGCATCGCCACGCACGGTCACGAGGACCACGTCGGGGCGCTGAACCACCTGCTCGCCGAGGTTCCCTGCGACATCTACGGCACCCCGTTCACCCTGGGACTGGCGCGGCGCCGCATAACCGAGTCCGGCTACGGCGACCGGGCCCGGCTGATCCCCATCTCCGACGGCGAGACGATCCAGATAGGGCCGTTCACCTGTGAGTTCGTGCCTGTGACCCACTCGGTGCCAGGCGGGGTCATCACCGCGATCGGCACACCGCAGGGCGTGCTGCTGCACTCGTGTGACTTCAAGCTGGACTTCTTCCCCGTCGACGGGCGCCGCACCGACCTGGCCCGCATCGGCGCCATGTCCGGTGATCCGGGTGTGCGCCTGCTCCTGGCCGACTCCACCAACGCCGAGCAGCCGGGGAGCTCGCGCTCCGAGAGCGACATCGGCCCGGTGCTGTCCCGCGTCTTCGCGGCGAACACCGGGAGGCGCATCGTGACGGCGTGCTTCGCCAGCCACCTGCACCGGGTGCAGCAGATCATCAGCGCGGCGGTAGCCGACGGCCGGCGCGTGGCCACCCTCGGGCTCTCGATGAAGAAGAACGTGGCGCTCGGCCGGGAATTGGGCCTGCTGCGGGCGCCCGACAGCGCCGTCGTGGACATCGCCGAGACCGCCGGCATGGCGCCCGGCGAGCTGTGCGTGATCTCGACGGGATCCCAGGCGGAGGAGCGCTCCTCGCTGGCGTCAGCGGCCGCCGGCGACAGCCGCTGGATCCGGATCGGCCCCGATGACACGGTGGTACTCAGCTCCAACCCCATCCCCGGCAATGAGTTCCGGGTAAGCCGCATGATCAACGACCTGATCGAGCGGGGCGCCCGGGTGGTGCACTCCGGCGAGATCGAGATCCACACCTCCGGTCACGGTCGCCAGGACGAGCTGGCGGCACTGCACCAGGCGGCCTCGCCGGACTGGTTCGTGCCGGTGCACGGCGAGTTGCGCCACCTGCGGGCGCACGCCGCCCTGGCGCGCCGGCTGGGGATGCCCGCCGAGCGGGTGCTCGTGGCTCGTGACGGCGACCAGGTGGTGCTGGACGACCGCGGCCTCCGGGTGGAGCCCGGCGTGTGCGCCGGAGAGCACGTCCTGGTGCACGGCCCGTTCACCGGATCCGACCGGGGCGTGCTGGGGGAGCGGCTCATTCTCGGCTCCCAAGGGGTGGTGGTCGCCACCGTGGTGGTGGACTTCGGAGCGGGCGAACTGCTCGGGGCGCCGCGGGTCACCAGCAGGGGCTGGCTCGACGAGTCCGACGCCGACCCCCTCGAGGTGGAGATGGAGAAGGAGTTGGCCACCGCGGTGGCGGAGTTCCTGGGCGGCGAG
>JAPONU010000396.1 GCA_026713745.1 bacterium | reverse complement strand
GTGAAGAACGCCGACTTGGTGTTGATGGCAGCGGTCGCGTCGTAGTCGGCTTCGCTGACGTCGAGCCCGGCCGGGCCCGGAACGCCGGCGTGTGCGAAGAGCACGTCGATCTTGCCGTACCAATCGCCCACCTCGGCCATCAGGGCCTCGATCTGATCCACCTGGGTGACGTCCACCGCGAACGCGCTGGCCGATCCCCCGGTCGCTTCGCACAAGTCGACGGTCTCGGTAGCAGCGTCGGGCCGGATGTCGGCCACGACGACCGCGGCGCCCTCGGCGGCCATGCGCACCGCCGCGGCCCGACCCATTCCCGAGCCGGATGCGGTGATGACCGCAACCCTTCCGTCCAATACGCCCACGACAGGCCTCCTCACGATCCGAGCCCGGCTGCTGTGCAGGCACTGCTGAGCAATGCGGTGCGCCACCTTCATCGTCATTCCGGCGATGGCCGGAATCCAAACTCCAGCGGAGCCGGGTGCACGCACTGCCGATTGCCCAGCAGACTCCTGACAGTACCGGCAGGAATCTAGCGTGATGATTCTGACGGTTCGACTGTGCGCGGTACAGTCGCCCGAATTGGCGCGCCAAGCCGGTCGCGCCGCTGCTGCACGTTCCCTGCGAGGCCGAGAGCCGGATGGCAACCACCAACTCATCGCCCGCGTCGCCGCGTCCCGCCAACCAGCCGCGCCGCCGACCCGCCAAGGTGGCCACCTCGGTCGCTCGCGAGATCCTTCACGACATCGTGGACCGCGGCCTGGCACCCGGAGCCAAGCTGCCGCCGGAGATCGAGATGGCGGAGTCGCTGGGGGTGGCCCGGGCGTCGCTGCGCGAGGGCCTGCGGATCCTCGAGGTCCACGGACTGATCACCATCAAGCCCGGACCGGGCGGCGGGCCGGTCGTCGCCCCCATCAGCAGCGACGATCTCGGCCAGACGCTGACGTTCTTCCTGCACGCCTCGGCTACGACGTTCCGCGAGGTCATGGGTGCCCGGCTGGTCCTGGAACCGCTGATGGCCCGGCTGGCCGCCGAGCGCGACGACCCCGCCGTGCGCGCCGCGCTGCGCGAGGCCATCGACCGCGCCGGCGGGGTGGCCGACACCGACGACCACAAGTACCTGGACATCGCCACGGACTTCCACGACATCGTCAGCGGGGCGAGCGGCAACGGCGTTCTGGATCTGCTCACCCGCTCGCTGAAGGACATCTACGTGGCGCGGATCCGCTCTGTCGTCTACGAGCCCGGCGAGCGGGCCAGGATCCTCCAAGCCCACGAGGCGGTGGCCGAGGCCATCATCAGCGGCGACGGCGACCGGGCCGAGGAGTTGATGCGCGAGCACATGCAGGACTTCGTGGACCGCTTCGAGGAGCGTTTCAGCGGCTTCATGGACGAGCGAATCGACTGGTTCTGATCACCGTGGCGACGGAGCGCTCCGCTGTTCTATCCCGAGCGTGGTCCGGTCGGTCTCAGGCACGCAGATCCCGCCAGACCCAACCGGCCCCGTTCACCAGCAACTCGGGATCGCCGGTCCACAGCGTGGCGTCGTGGGCGGCGGCGGTGGCGGCGGCGAAGGCGTCCGCGTAG
>JAPONU010000395.1 GCA_026713745.1 bacterium | reverse complement strand
TCCACGGTCCCGCCGGACGCGAGGACAGCCGCCGCGGCGTCCACACCGAAGGCGATGGGAGTGCCGTCCTCGAGGACCACGCCGAACACCTGGTCCTGAACGCCGAGGCGTTCGTCGACATCTCCGATCGGGAAGATGGGGCCGTCGTCGTCCCGGCCGCCCAGCGGGTCCAGCGGGTAGTGCTGGCCGATCCCCCCGTCGCGGGCGACGATCGTGGTCTCGGGATGGGCGGCCTTCCACTGTCCCCAGGTGGTGGTCACGACGGTGGCCTGGTTCAGGACGACCCCCTTGCGGCGGAGCGGGCCGGAGACGGCCTCGCCGGTGAAGGTGTCGAACACCGACTTGGTGACGAGGTCGTACATGACCTTGTTGGACCGCGAGAGCAGCCCCGAGGTCCGCAGCACGGGTGTCTCGACGCCGGCGGGTACGTCGTCGGTGAAGTAGGCCTGCGCTGAGCCGCACAGCGTGCAGTACGGGAAGCCGATCCTGCGTCCCCCGAGCGTGTCGTTGACCATCTCGTGGATTTCCATGAAGTTCTTGGGATACGCCCGCGCCTCGCCACCGATCACGACGGCGAACACGATGGCGTCATCGGGATACCACGAGCCTCCGGCGGCGTCGGTGACCGGAGGGTCGTCGCGGGCCGGGATGCAGCCCCGGACACACCGCTGCGGGTCACCGAGGGGGCGGTCGTCGATCCGCACCCCGCCCCAACTCACGAACCGCCAGTCGATGTTGGAGTCACGGTCGTCGAAGAACGGCTGCCAACCCGGCTCCACCAGCGCGAACAGCCGCTCCTTGTAGTCGACGTAGCCGTCGAAGGCGGGCAGGTCCCAGGCGAACAGGTGATCGGTGACCGATTGCCACGGGCTCCGTTCGGCAACAGGGTCGTCGGCCAGGCTCACGCCCGTCAACGTCTCGAAGACTGCAACCGCCGCCTCGTGGACCTCGCCGTAGTGGAAGAACCGGAGCAGGTCGGAGAGGATCCATCCCAGTCGCGGATCTCCCGACCCTCCCAGCCGGCCGACCGCCGTGGGAGCCACCTCGACCGTCAGAGACGACCACAACGCTTCGAGGTGGTCGACGGTGGTCTGGTCGAGCGGGCCGACCGGCACATCGGGAGCGGGCGGGAACTCGTAGCCGCGGAAGTTCCGCAGCGCGCTGCGCTCGGCGGGGTGCAGCGGCGCAACCTCGGGTTCCGGCGCCGGGTCCACGGGCGGCTGCTCCTCCACGACACCCTGATCGGCCGCGACGCCTTCGGCGTGCTGCAGTTCGACGACCTCGGAATCCGGTTCACCGTCGACGGCCGGCGGCGCAGGGGAGTCGACGTGCTCGGCGCTGTCGGCGCCATCGGACCCGACTCCATGATCGGACTCGCCGGAGGAGGGGGGTGGCGGATCGGCGGGAACGCGATCGGGCACGCCGCCGGCGGCGGGCTGAGGGTCGGCGACTCCGGAATCCGCCCTCACCGGCGGCGGGGCGACCGTGTTGTCGCCCGAACACGCTGCGGCCAGGGACACGAACCCCACCAGAGCAATGCAGATGGGCCGCACGAACACGACGCCACGCTACGGGATCCGACCCGGGGCGACGGCGCAGGCTGTTCCGCCCGTGACTCCCAGCGGCCTCTCGAATGCTCGTGCCGTCGCGGATCGGCGCCGGCGGCAGCGACGTCGTGCGTTCGGGAACCTAGGCAGGCTTCCGGGCCAGGAAGCAGTACAAGGGCGTGAAGATCCCTGCCCTCCCCCCGCTGACATAGGCCTCGGCCGTTCGATTCATGAGGCCGACGACTCTGGCCGAACCGCGCGGCAGGATTCGCAGGACCTCCGCCAACCTGGTCGCCTCCTGGGCAACCCTGCGTCCCGCCGGGACGCGGACGAGTGCGCGCCGCCAACTCCCGTAGCGGCCTTCCATAGGCCTGTACCAAGGTACCGTCGGACCGTCTCCGACGTTGCGGTCAGTGGCCTCGAGAACCTCGAACCCGGCCGACTCGAGCGCCCGATCGACCTCCGCGAAGGTGGGGACCTCCTTCAACACGATGTACCGCATGATTTCCTGTTTGATCGACTGGTGTTCCCCGGAGGTCGGATCGAAGTCGTCGGTGAGGCACATTTCCTGACCCCAGAACAACGCTCCTGGCTTCAG
>JAPONU010000394.1 GCA_026713745.1 bacterium | reverse complement strand
GTCCTGCTGTTCGTGGGTCGGGTGCAGCCGTTGAAGGGGCTCGACCTGGCGGTGAAGACGCTGGGCGCACTCGGCGGCCCTCTGGGGCGTGCCCGGTTGCTCGTCGTCGGGGGTCCGAGTGGCCGGCAGGGCCGCGCCGAGCTGGCGCGGGTTCGCCGCATGGTCGCCTCCGCCGGTCTCGCCGACCGCGTGCGCTTCGTGGCCCCCCAACCGCATCACCGCCTCGCCACCTACTACCGGGCCGCCGACGTGGTGCTCGTGCCGAGCCGGAGCGAGACGTTCGGGCTGGTGGCACTGGAGGCGGCGGCCTGCGGCACCCCGGTGGTGGCGGCGGAGGTCGGGGGGCTCCGGACGCTCGTGGGCCACGGACGCACCGGCTTCCTCGTGGCCGACCGCGACCCTCTGTCGTGGGCCCGGCGAGTGGAGGAAATCCTGGACGATCGTCTCACGGCCGCCACGATGGCGCTCGAGGCTGCCACCGTCGCTCGGGGATACTCCTGGGATGCGACCGCCGGGCTGCTGTTGGGTTGCTACGACCACCTGCGGCAGCGCCGGCTCGTGGAGTGCCTGGCCTGATGGCTCGCCGGCCGGCGGCGCCTTCCGAACTCGACGAGATCGAACGGCATATAGACGCCTGGGCCACCCGCCAGGTGAGCGCCGATGAGTGTGTGGCCTCGGTGGAGCGCGCCGAGCCACCCTTGCGGCGCTGGTACATCCGGCTGCTGGGCGAGGAGAAGTCCGTCTTCTCCGTCTGGTTGACGCTGCAGCAGCGCTCCCTGCATTTCGAGACCTACTTCGTTCCGGCGCCCGAGGAGAACCACGCCCGGTTCTACGAGTACTGCCTGCGGCGCAATCTCAAGCTGCGCGGCGCCCGCTTCGCCATCGGTGCAGAGGACGCCGTGTTCCTCGTTGGTGAGATCGCCGCCGGCGACGTCGACGACGAGGAACTCGATCGCATCCTGGGCACCCTCTACGAGGCCACCGAGCGGCACTTCCGCCCGGCGATGCGCATCGGCTACGCCACCCGGTTCCGGGGCTGACCCGATCCGCCCCGGAACCCGCAGCGTGTCACGCGGAACATCATATTAATACATGAAACCTATTGACACGCTGCAAGCTTTTCGTTATCTTTCAGTCTTGCCACCACATAGGGGTGCCCGGACCGGCTCACTCGGGGAAGCGGCCGGTCCGGTGCCCCTGGGCGGCGGGAGCGGCCCGGTGGCCGGGCTAGGGTGCGGGCGTGGGCTTCCGGCTGCAATTCATCGGCGGCGGCAAGATGGGAGAAGCGCTCCTCGGGGGACTCATCGCCGAGGGCTGGGCCAAGGCGGACGAATTGGCGGTGGTCGAGCCCCAAGCGGAGCGGCGTGAGGAACTGTCGAGCCGCTACCCGCTGACGCTGGTTGGCGACGCGCCCCAGGCGGGCGTCGACGCCGTCCTGGCCACCAAGCCCAACGACATCGAGGCGGCCGCCACCACGCTCGGTGTTCTGGACCCGCCCCGCGTGCTGTCGATCGCCGCCGGGGTGCGGACCGCATCTCTCGAGCACTGGTTGGGTGCAGGGACACGGGTGGTCCGCGCCATGCCCAACACGCCCGCACTGGTGGGCGCAGGTGCGTCGGCGGTGGCCCCCGGCATTTCTGCCTCAGCCTCTGACGTTCGCTGGGCGGTCGACGTGCTCAGCAGCGTCGGTGCCACCCAAGTCACCTCCGAGGACCAACTCGATGCGGTCACGGGCCTGTCGGGGTCGGGGCCGGCGTACGTCTTCTTCGTGGCCGAGGTCCTCATCGCCGCGGGCGTGGCCGAGGGACTGGCTCCGGAGGTCGCCGACAGCCTGGTTCGGGAGACCATCCGGGGCGCCGGCGAGTTGCTCGTGCGGGCCGACCGGCCCCCGGCGGCGTTGCGGGCCGATGTGACCTCGCCCGGGGGCACCACCGCGGAGGGGATCGGGGTGCTGGAGCGGTCCGGAGTCCGCGAAGCCCTGACCGCCGCGGTGGCGGCCGCCACCCGGCGTTCGGTGGAGTTGGGCGGTTCTTGAGCGGCCCGAGTCCTGCGCCGGCGCCGGCGATGAGGCCACTGTGGTACAAGGGCGATTTGTTGGACTTGTACGCCGTGTTGCGCCTGCGTACTGTGTGTCCCGCGGAATAGGGGGAAACATGGACATGGCACAACAGAGGCCCCGGTTTGTGACCGTGGCAGAGGTGGCGGAGTTGATGCGCGTCTCGACGATGACGGTGTATCGACTCATCAAGGCCGGGGATCTGCCGGCTGTCCGGTTCGGCAAGTCCTACCGGATCGACGAGGCGGACGTGGACGCCTACCTGGCCGAGCGTTACACCAGAGCCGTCTGAACCTCTGCGTTACCGCACGCTCTCGTTCCTGTCCGACTATGGGCTGACCGACGAGTTCGTCGGTGTCGTCAAGTCGGTCATCCGGTCGATCGCGCCCGACGTCCGGATCCTCGACATCACCCACGGCGTCGACCGGTACGACATCCGTGGCGGCGGGCTCACTCTGGCGCGAGCCGCGCAGTACCTGAATCCCGGTGTCGTGCTGGCCGTGGTCGACCCGACGGTCGGCACCAACCGCCGCCCGGTTGCCGTGGAGGTGGGCGACGGATCGTCGATCCTTGTGGGCCCCGACAACGGGTTGCTGGCGCCGGCGGTCGGACTCGTCGGCGGCGCCACACGCGTCGTGGAGTTGCGCAACGAGCGGTACCGCCTCGAGGGGGCCGCCCGCACCTTCGACGGTCGCGACATCTTCGGGCCGGCTGCGGGCCACTTGGCCCTCGGCGTGCCGCTCAGCGAGTTGGGGCCGGAGGTGGACCCCGCCGGGCTGGTGCCGGGCATCGTCGCCAACGCCGGGGTGCATCCCGATCGCGTCGAGGCGGAGGTGCTGTGGGTGGATCACTACGGCAACGCGCAGCTGAACGTGGACCTGCAGGATCTGGCACACCTTGGTGACTCCCTCGTAATGCTGGCGCCGGATGGCAGGCAACCGGTACGCCGAGCCGACTGCTACGCCGCAATCGGGACCGGCGTGACCGGCTTGGTGGTGGACTCCTACGGCCTCGTGTCCCTCGCGCGGGATCGCCGCAACTGTGCCGCCGAACTCTCCCTGGTGCCGGGGTCGGCGGTTACGCTCAGCCGTCTTGACGGCGATGACGCCGCCGCGGGCGGCACCGGTTCGGTGCCGGTGAGGCTGGGCGACCGGACGGGGAGTGGCACATGAGGCACGGCACCAGCATCGTGATCGCCGTCCTGCTCGTCGCCGTGCTCGTGGCGGGCGTCGTGCAGATCTTCTTCCTGGCGCGCTGAGCATCGGCGGCCCGCCGTCGGGCGGGCTTCTGCACGGCCGTTGGGTGGTCCGGTTCCTGAATGGGCACGACGTACGGGTTCGCGCCCGACCTGTCGGCTCCCGGGCGGGCACTTTGTGAATTAGAGAAGTCTCACTAGCCTCACGACATGAACGCGGGCGACCCGGGGGCAGACGGCTACAACTCCGTCCCTTCGGCCGCCGTGGCCCGCTTGCCCGTCTACCGGAGAGTCCTGCTGGAATTGCTGTCCACCCGGACCACCACAGTGTCCTCGACCCGCCTGGCGGCCCTTGCGGGAGTGAACGCCGCCAAGGTGCGCAAAGATCTCTCCTACCTGGG
>JAPONU010000393.1 GCA_026713745.1 bacterium | reverse complement strand
TCGGGTCGGAGTTGTTGGGTGCCTGGGTTTCGTGGAGTGCTCGCTTCTGTAGCCCGGCGCGGAGGATTTCTCGTTCCTCTTCGGCTGCCTGGTCGAAGAATCCCTGTGGCCAGTCGTCGATGTCTCCGTAGGGCGAGAGGTCGATGTCGCGGTATTCGGTGATTCCCGTGTCGGGGTCTCGCTCGGCGAAGACGATCTTGGTGAGTGACCGGGTTCCGCCACCAGGATCCGCGGCGACGTGGCGGCGGAGGCGGGAGACGAAATATTCGCTGTGTGTCTCCACGATGAGTTGGCGTCCCGATTCGGCAATCGCCACGAAGAAGTCGGTGAGCCGCTGTTGGAGGCCGGGGTGGAGGTGAAGTTCCGGCTGTTCGAGCAGGATCAGGTTGCCGGGTTCGGCGAGCAGGCAGAGTACGAGGACAGGGATGAGCTGGCTGACACCGACGCCGACTGACGGCAGGGAGAGGTCCTTGCCGAGTCCTCGGGGTCTGACGGTGACGGCGAGCCCGATTCCAGGGAGGTCGCTGACTGTGACACCGTCGACCAGTCCGACGTGCGTTGCCCAGGCGTCGACGGCGTCGGCGAGAGCCACGATCCTGCGGCTGCCGTCGGGCATGGGGACCTCGACGCGCTTGGCGCCGTGGCTTCTGAGCACTGCGGCGGTGTACTCGCCCGAGTTGCCGATGTCGCCTGTTCGCGCCGAGGCCGATGTTGGCATGACGATCGAGGGGGCGGCGCGCAGGGGACCGAGGTAGCGGACCCGGCGGTTCATGTAGCCCTCGAAGTGCTCGGCGAACGATGCGAGTCCTTGCCACTCGCGTTCTTCGGCGAGCAGGGGCAGGCGGGCGTCGGTGACGAGGCGCTCGGTGATGGCGTCGATGAGTCGGCTGACAACCCAGTCGAACTCGTCTTCGCGCGGGCCGAAGCCTTGCCAGATCACGTCGTACTCGTGCGCGAAGAACTCTGACGGCTCCGGGAAGTAGCGACCGTCGAGGGTCCGCTGGCGGAGCACAGTCGAGGGATCACCGAAGTCCTCGACGAGTCTGGCGATTGCGGCAACCGCGAACTCGGCTGTGTCGTCGAGGCCGTCGACGGGGTCGCTGGGGTCATCCAGGTTGGGTGGAAGCTCGTCGCGGTCAGATGGGCCGGCCTCCGCTGCGGGACGTTGGAGGTAGTCGATGAATCGATGCGTCCAGATCGTGGCGAGCGCGCGGTCGGCAGGTTGCTCGGTCACCAGGGCCGACGGCAGCGCCCCGGCGAGCGCGCCGCCGACGATCTGAACGCGCCGCTCGGAGTCGGCGCCGCTCAGATCTTCGTTGTGCAGAGCCCCCCGCAGCGCGAGGTCGCAGTCGACGTAGTCGCTCCAGGAGTATCCCGACGGCAGTGCGCTCGCCGCCTCTTGTGGCGCGGATCGTTCGAGACACAGTGTCAGGCGGCGCTCATCGAGGGGATCTTCGGCGGACAGGAGAAGCTCGCGGATGAGAGCGGACCCGGGTTCGTCGGGGGCCGTGTCGGCGAGGCGGACACGCCACGTGAGAGAAGCGTCGCCGCGGGGGGCCATGAAGCTCCGGAGGCTACGCCGGAGCGGGGGAAGGCGGGGGAACTCCGATGAGGAGAACTCGACGCCGATCGCGACGGTGTCCGTCGTGTCGGCTTGCGCGCTCCTGAGGTCATCGATGGTGCCCACGGAGATGAGTTCGCCGTTGAGGGGGAACGCGTCGCCGGGACTCGCGGCGCGGGCGGCTTGCTGGAGGAGTCTGAGCGC
>JAPONU010000392.1 GCA_026713745.1 bacterium | reverse complement strand
GCCCCCAGCGCCGACTCGCCCAACCCGCCCTCGCCATCACCCCGTCGATCCGCGCCAAACCCAACGACCGGCGCGACGCGTTTCCCGGAGCGCAACGTCAGCAACGCCAGAGCGCTGTTGATCCGCGCCAAACCCAACGACTGGCGCGACCGCTGGCGGACCCCACCCAACCACCTACCCGCGCACGTTCTAAGCACTTCAGCGTCATGCGCTCGCTGGACGGCGGCACTGTCACGATCGTCCCGTGAGCAATCGGCTCGGCTTCGATCGCAGGTCCGCGTGCCGGCTACAGTCCGAGCACGGCTCGGAGGCCGTCATCGATGGCATCAATGAGGGCGCCGGGCAGTTGTCCGGCGCAATCCGTCAGCCAGGCCCGGTCGATCAACTCCAACCCGAGCGGCACCGCGACGGAGTCCTCGGGCAGGCCCGTAGCCGCTGACTTGAGCAGCACGTTGCCGGCGAGGCCGGCTCTGTCGAGATTCGAGGTCAGCGGCACAACATGGGTCTGCCAAACCTCGACCTCGAGGACGTCGTGAGAGGACACGACAACACACGGCCGACGCTTGTCGATGTTGACCCAGTACACGCCGCCGCGCGCTACCACGGCGCAGATCGCTCCATCCGCTCGGCCGCTGCGAATGCGTCGCTCCGGGTCAACGGCTGGCCTGCTGCGAGCGCGGCATCGGCCAGGAGCTGTCGGGCGAAGGTGGTCGTCGACTGAGCCGAGTGGCGGCGAAGCTGCTCGGTCACCCATCTCGAGAAGGGGACGCCGAGGCTGTTGATGATCGGCACGACATCGTCGGGCACGCTGATCGTCTTGTTTGGCATGTACGTATTATACATACTGCAGCCGGCTGTGGTTACGGCGGAGGGTGTGGGATTCGAACCCACGGTGACCCGGAGGCCACAACGGCTTTCGAGGCCGCCCCATTCGTCCGCTCTGGCAACCCTCCGCCGGACAAGCTAGCGGCGCCGGGCGGCGAAGAAATCCTGCAGCAGTCCGGCGGCCTCGTCGGCCAGCAGGCCGCCGGCGAGGTCCATCTCGTGGTTCAGGCGCGGATCGGCGGCCAAGTTGTAGAGGGATCCACAAGCGCCGGCCTTCGGGTCGGCGGCCCCGAAGACGATTCGGTCCACCCGTGCTGCTTGGGCCGCCCCGGCACACATGGGGCAGGGCTCCAGGGTGACAACCAGGGTTGCCCCGTCCAGGCGCCAGGTGCCCCGGGTCGCGGCGGCATCGCGTAGCGCAAGCACCTCGGCGTGCGCCGTCGGGTCGCCCTGCAATTCGCGCTCGTTGTGCCGCCGGGCGATCATCTCGCCGTCGTGGAGCACGACCGCGCCCACCGGCACGTCGCCGTGATCGGTCGCCGCGGCTGCCTCGCGAAGGGCCAGGCGCATGGCCGCGGTTTCGGGGTCAGGGTCCATGGCCGTCCGTTCCCGGCGGTCGCTCAGCCGGCCGACCGTCCAGGACGCCGCCGGCTGCGGGTGCCGTGGGCCGGCGTGCTGGCAGCCCGCTCGAGCGGAGGGAGTGGGATTCGAACCCACGGTGGCCCAAGGACCACACACGCTCTCCAGGCGTGCCGAATCGTCCGCTCTCGCATCCCTCCAAGTCGCCTCCGTGCCGCAGCGCCGAAGGCCGGACAAGGGTACCCTGTGGTGGCCGGTGAGTGTCCTGGGACGTGGCGGCCGGGTCCTGTGCGACCGGGGCCCGTGAACCGAGTCAGGGCCGGGAGGCAGCAGCTCTCAGCGGGAACCCCGGAGCGCCGCAGATCGCCTGGCCGCCACATCCGAGGACGGTCGCCGGTCCGATGTCGAGCCGCCCGGCGGTCCGATGGCTGTCCCAGGGGGTCACTAGGCTCGGCCCCGATGGTGCATCAGTCGCTCTACCTGCGTTACCGGCCGGCGCGCTTCGGCGAGATCATCGGCCAGGACCACGTCACCGCCGCGCTGCGCAACGCCGTGGCCACCGATCGCGTCGGCCACGCCTACCTGTTCAGCGGTCCCCGCGGCACGGGGAAGACGTCCACCGCCCGCATCCTGGCCAAGGCTCTCAACTGCGAGGGCCTCAGCGACGGTGAGCCGTGCGGGACGTGCCCGTTCTGCACGTCCATCGCCGCGGGCACCTCCTACGAGCTGCACGAGTTGGACGCCGCCTCCAACAACAAGGTCGACGACATCCGGGAACTCATCAGCAGGGTCGCCATCGGCACGTCGGGCCGGGCCAAGGTCTACGTGCTCGACGAGGTGCACATGCTCACGCCAGGCGCGGAGAACGCCCTGCTGAAGACGCTCGAGGAGCCGCCCCCCCATGTGGTGTTCGTGCTCTGCACCACCGAACCGCACAAGGTGGCGCCGACCATCCGCAGCCGCACGCAGCACCTGCACTTCGAGTTGCTTGACGCCGGAGCGTTGGAGAGTCATGTCCGGGCCGTGGCGGCCGACGCCGGTTTGGCCGTGTCCGAGGCGGACCTGGCATACGTACTGGCCACCGGCGGCGGGTCGGCTCGCGACACCCTCTCCGCGCTCGACGCCGTGGCTGCCGCCGGCCGGGCACCCGACGGCGCGGATGTGGTGACCGCGGTACTGGAGGCCGTCGCGGCGGGAGAAACCGCTGCGGCGCTCGGCGCCGCCGACGCGGCCGCCCGGGCCGGGCGCGAGCCCCGCATCCTCGGCGAAGCCCTCCTAGCCCGGCTGCGCAACGCCTTCCTGGCCTCGGTGGACGCACCACTGGAGCATCTGCCGGCCGCCGAGCGGTCCGCAGCGGTCGAGCTGGCGGGCCGGCTCCGCCCGCGCGCCCTCACCGCCGCGCTCGAACTCCTGGGCACGGCGCTGGTGGCGATGCGCGAGGCGCCCGATCCCCGCGTCGACCTGGATCTGGCGCTGGTGCGGCTCACCAATCCCGACATCGGTCTCACCCTGCAGTCCCTGGCGGAACGCGTGGAACGTCTCGAGCGGGGCGGCAGCGGGGGAGCGTCGAGCCCAGCCGCCCCACCGGGTGCGGCGTCGCCCGCCCGCCGGCCCCCGGACCGCGCCGGCCCCCGGGAACGTCGGGCGCGCCCGAGCGGAGCCTTCGCCGGAGCGAAAGACGCTATTGCCAACGCAAGACCGCCGGAGCCGGGCGCCGGAAGCGAGCCGGCGTCGCCCGAACCCTCGCCCGAATCGCCGTCCGAATCGCGGCCCGAACCCCCGCCCGAGCCGGGCGGTGATCCGCCTGCCACCACACGAGATGCCGAGCCTTCGATGCCCCGAGGCGGCGACTCGGGCGCCGCGCAGGCAGCTGTGGCGCCCGGGTCGGTTGACGACCGACCGACCACCCAGGCCGGCAGCCCCGTGGACCAACCGGCCGCAGCGGCGCCGCCGCCGGATCGCGATGAAGCAGTGCTGGCGTGGGTGGAGGAGATCCTGCCGTCGCTGCGGGCCGTGTCGGCGTTGCCCAAGAGCGCCGGCGCGCGGCTCGCCACCGGGCGCTTCCTGCCGAACGCGCCCGGCGCCCTCCGGCTGGCGTTCCCCACGCCCGGGTCCCTGGATCGGTGCGAGGACTTGCGCTCGGCCGTCGAGGCGGAATTCGGGCGTTGCTTCGATCGTCCCGTGACCGTCGAGTTCGTACTCGACGACCGCAGCACGCCGGGCCCGCCGTCGGAGTCGGCGGGTGCCCCGGCCACGAGTTCGCCGTATCTCGGGGAGGGCTTGAAGACCACGGCCCTTCCCAAGGCGCGGCCGATCAGCGGGGACCGCAGCGGGGTGGCGCAGGTTCAGCAGGCGTTTCCCGGCTCACGCCTCGTCGAACTCGAAGCCACCTAGCGGGACACGCCGTGGCCACCGGCGGCTATACCGCCCCGATCCAGGAGCTGATCGACCAGCTGGGACGCCTGCCCGGCATCGGCCCGAAGTCGGCCCAACGCATCGCATTTCACCTGCTGAAAGCGCCGACGGCCGATGCCGAGGACCTGTCAGCGGCGATCAACGAGGCGAAGCGCAGCGTGCGGTTCTGCCGCCGTTGCTGCAACATGGCCACAGACGAACTGTGCGACATCTGCAGCGATCCTCGTCGCGACGAGTCCCTGATCTGTGTCGTCGAAGACCCCCGTGACGTCGTGGCGTTCGAACGGACCGGGGAGTTCAAGGGGCTCTACCACGTCCTGCACGGGGCGATCAATCCCATGGAGGGCATCGGGCCCGAGCAACTGCGGATGGCGGAGTTGTTGCGGCGCGTCGGCGACGAGCCTGTCACCGAGGTCGTCGTCGGGACCAACCCCAACCTGGAGGGGGAGGCGACCGCCATGTACGTGGCCGGCGTGCTGGGCCCGCTCGGTGTCAGCGTCACCCGCCTGGCGAGCGGCCTGCCCGTGGGTGGTGACCTGGAATACGCCGACGAGTTGACGCTGGGTCGGGCGCTCACCGGCCGCCGGGACATCCTGCGGGACTGAGACCCGCGGCAACCAATCAGCGGGAGAAATACGGTCGGGGCGCTCCTCGTGGGCTGTGGGCGCGGGCTACGTTACAGCCCGACGAGGCAGCGCCCCGACCGTCGCACCGGGGGAGGGGAAGATCGTGCAAACCCCGATGAGAACCACGAGGCTTATGTTACGAGCTTGACGCAGATGTGTCAAGTACGCCCGACAGCGCCGTGTTTTCCCTGTTCAAAGCGATGTCTGCAATATTACGTCCGTAACGTCGGGGTTACGGAGCGGCGGGAACCCGTACGAGGGCCGCATCGCCCTGCCCGCCGCCGCCGCAGAGGGCGGCCGCACCCAGCCCGCCGCCGCGCCGCTGCAGCTCGTGCATCAGCGTCAGCAGGACGCGGTTGCCCGAGGCCCCGATGGGGTGCCCCAGGGCGACGGCGCCGCCATTCACGTTCACCACGTCGTGCGGTATCCCGAGGGCTGCCATGCTGGCCAGCACCACCGCGGCGAACGCCTCGTTGATCTCGAACAGATCGATGTCACCCAATTCGGCGCCGGTCCGCTCGAGCGCCTTGTCGATGGCCACCGCCGGCTGGGTCAGCAGCGAGGTGTCCGGGCCGGCCACCTGGCCGTAGGAGATGACTTCGGCGAGCGGGGTCAGGCCGAGCCGCTCGGCTGCGGCGGCCGACGCCAGCACCAGCGCCGAGGCGCCGTCGGAGATCTGCGAAGCGTTCCCGGGGGTCACTGTGCCCTGGGAATCGAAGGCGGGGCGCAGCCGGGCCAGTGACTCGGCGCTGGTGTCGGGACGGATGCCTTCGTCATTCGCCACGACCACGGGGTCGCCGCGCCGCTGGGGCACCTCGACAGGGGCGATCTCGCTGTCGAGGAGTCCGTCCTTGGTGGCTCGTGCGGCCCGCTCGTGCGAGGCGGCCGAGAAGGCGTCCTGGTCGGCGCGGCTGATGCCGCCGATGGCGGCGAGATGGTGTTCTGTGCTGAGGCCCATGGACCGGCCCTCGATGGCGCAGGTCAAACCGTCGTGCATCATCGAGTCCAACAACGTGGCGTCGCCCGCTCGCAGCCCCGCACGCGCCCCCGGCACCAGATAGGGCGCCCCACTCATGGACTCCATGCCACCAGCCACGACGATGTCCGCGTCGCCGGCGGCGATCATCCGGCCGGCCAGGTAGACGGCGTTGAGCCCGGAGAGGCAGACCTTGTTCACCGTGGCGGCAGGCGCGGTGAGCGGGATGCCCGCCTTCGTGGCGGCGGCCCGTGCCGGAGCCTGGCCCTCGCCGGCCAGCAGCACCTGCCCCATGAACACGTAGTCCACCTCGGAGGCCGGAACGCCGGTTGTCTCGAGGGCTGCGCTGATGGCGAGGCCGCCGAGGTCGGTTGCGGAGAACGACGAGAGCCCCCCCGAGAACCTGCCGATCGGCGTGCGGGCACCTCCAAGGATCAGCGTTGGGCTCATGTCGACCTCCGTGGCGGCGGGTTGGGGCTGTCCCGGCCACGCTAGCGGTGCCCCGCAGCCGCACCCCCGACGCGTTGGGTGGTGCCGCGGGCATCATGGGGCTGTGCTGCTCACCGAGATCGACCACGTGGCCCTTGCCGTGCGCGACCTCGAAGCCGCCGTGGACTACCACCGCCGGGCATTCGGCGCCACCGTGGCACACCGGGAGACCGTCGAACGCGACGGCGTGGAGGAGGCCCTGCTGGCGGTGGCGGACTCCTACATCCAGCTCATCTCCCCGACGCGACCCGACTCGCCGGTGGCCAGGTTCATCGAGCGCCGCGGCGAGGGGCTGCACCACGTCGGCTACCGGGTGGAGGACTGCGCGGCGGCGCTGGCCGCCATGGTCGCCGCCGGCGCCACTCCGATCGACCGGGAGCCCCGGTCGGGCTCACGCGGCACGACCATCGCCTTCGTGCATCCGAAGGGATCGTTCGGCACGCTCATCGAGCTGGTCGAGGAGTAGGCCGGGGCGGGCGGCCAGGGGGGCAGGGAATGCAGGTCCACCTCGTCGACGGAACCTATGAACTGTTCCGGCAGTACTTCGCCCGCCCGTCGCACCGCACCATCACCGGCCAGGAGGTGGCGGCCACCCGGGCGGTGGTCAGCGGCCTGCTTCGCATGGTCGCCGACGGCGCCACCCACGTGGGCGTCGCCACCGACCATGTGATCCCGTCGTTCCGCAACGACATGTACCCGGGCTACAAGAGCGGCGAGGGGATCGACGCCGACCTGCTGGCGCAGTTCCCTCTGCTGGAGGAGGTGACCGCCGCCGCCGGTTTCACCGTATGGGCGATGACCGACTACGAGGCCGACGACGCGCTGGCCACGGCCGCCGCCCGGGCGGCGACGGATCCCGCCGTGGAGCGGATCCTGGTCTGCACCCCCGACAAGGACCTGGCGCAGTGTGTGAGCGGCGACGGGCGGGTGGTGCAGTTCGATCGCCGTCACGGCCGGATCACCGACTGGGCCGGGGTGGTGGAGCGGTTCGGCGTCCCGCCCACCTCGATTCCCGACTACCTGGCACTGGTGGGCGACAGCGCCGACGGATTCGGTGGCCTGGCGGGCTGGGGCGCGAAGTCGGCCGCGGCGGTTCTGGGTCGCTACGGCCGGATCGAGGACATCCCCGACGCCTCGGGTCAGTGGGACGTGGCGGTGCGGGGAGCGGTCAACCTGGCCGCACGGCTGGCGGCGGGGCGCGAGGAGGCGTACCTGTACCGGCGCCTG
>JAPONU010000391.1 GCA_026713745.1 bacterium | reverse complement strand
GGGGCGGGCGGTTCCGGGGCAGGCGTCGGCGGCTCGGGCGCCGGTGCGGGCGGTTCGGGAGCAGGGGCGGGCGGTTCCGGGGCAGGCGTCGGCGGCTCGGGCGCCGGTGCGGGCGGTTCGGGAGCAGGGGCGGGCGGTTCCGGGGTAGGTGTCGGCGGCTCGGGCGCGGTTGCGGGTTGCTGCGCCGCAGGGGCCTCATCGGACGCCTGGCCGCAGGCCACCAGCAACAAGCCGGCGGTGGCCAGCAGCGCCACACATGTCGTCAGCCTGCGCCGCGGCGCGATGCTGTCATTCCGGCGAAGGCCGGAATCCATCCTGCCGCGGACCCTGAGTCGGGTGCGGGCGGCGAGTCGGCCCGGCCGCCGGTGGGCGCGCGGCGACTCGGTGGGGGAGTGCCCGGGCAGATCGTTCACGATGCCTCCTCTCGGAGCGCTCCGGGTTGGCCCCGGCACGCGCGGGCGGCGGTCGGTCGCCGCTGCGGTTGAGCGTACAGCCGGGGCCCCTGCCGCCTGTTGGTGGCACGTCACAGCCGGATCCCGCAGGTGCGGGGGTGCGCAGCCGACGTGGCGGCCCCGCACACCGGGTTCGGCTGCGCTCGTTTCCGGCGGCAGCGGGTCGTGTGCCATGCTCGCGCCCGCTATGGAGTCCGCGGGTGTAACCGATTCCCGTCATGGCCGCCGGGAGGAGCCGCTCTGGCGTCCGGCGCATCCCGAGGCCACCAACCTGCGGGCGTTCTGCGATGCGTTGGAGAACCAGGGTCACGAGCGTTTCGCGAGCTACACAGACCTGCACGACTTCTCGGTAGCCGATCCGGTGGCGTTCTGGTCGGCGGCCTGGGACTACTGCGGGGTCATCGCGCATGAACGCGGAGAGCGGGTCTTCGAGCCGGGCGAGCAGATCTTCGACGGCAGGTTCTTCCCCGACGCCCGCCTCAACTTTGCCGAGAACCTGTTGCGCCGCACCGACGACGCCCCGGCGCTGATCTTCAGCGGGGAGTCGGGCGAAAGGCGCCAACTCAGTTGGGCTGAGTTGCGGTCCGACGTGGCGCGCATCGCCGGCGCGCTCGGCAGCGGCGTCGGCATCCGGCCCGGGGACCGGGTGGCGGCCTGGCTCCCGAACATTCCCGAGACCTGCGAGTTGATGCTGGCCACGGCTGCGCTCGGAGGCGTGTTCTCCTCGTGCTCGCCCGACTTCGGCACCGACGGCGTCGTCGACCGCTTCGGCCAGATCCGCCCGCGGGTGCTCGTGGCCGCAGACGGCTACCGCTACGGGGGCAAGGAGTTCGACTGCCTCGCACGCCTCGGCGAGATCGCCGCCAGGCTTCCGGGGCTCGAGCGGATCGTGGTCGTCCCGTTCCTGAATCCCGCCCCCGACCTCTGCGGGCTGCCCGATGCCGTGACCTGGGAGACCTTCGGGGGCGATCACCCGGCGTCAGGGGACGCCCCCGACTTCGTGCCCCTGCCGTTCGATCATCCGCTGTACGTCCTGTACTCCTCGGGCACCACGGGGGTGCCCAAGTCCATCGTGCATCGGGCCGGCGGCATCCTGCTGAAGCATCTCGCCGAGCACCGGCTGCAGTGTGAGGTGCACCCCGGCGACCGGGTCTTCTACTTCACGACCGCCGGCTGGATGATGTGGAACTGGCTGATGTCGGCTCTGGCGAGCGAGGCCACGCTGGTGCTCTACGACGGCGCGCCCGACCCGGTGCGGCTCTTCGACCTCACCGACGCCGAGGGCATCACGCTCTTCGGCACCTCGGCCGGCTTCATCGAGGCGACCGCCAAGCGGGGACTGT
>JAPONU010000390.1 GCA_026713745.1 bacterium | reverse complement strand
TGACCGTCCCGACCGAATACGGCGGTGGGGGTCTGGGGATCCTGGAGGCGTCCATCATCCCCCAGGAGATCGCCGCCTCCGGGGCCGGCATGAACGGCGCCAGCGCGGTGCACATCGGCCTCTTCGGCTTCGACCCCATCCTCAAGCACGGTAGCGACAGCCTCAAGGAACGCTTCCTGCCCCCGTTCCTCGACGGCAGCCTCCACATCTCGTTCGCGGTGACCGAGCCCGACGCGGGCACCGACACCTCCCGGATCTCGACGTTCGCCCGCAAGGTGGAGGGCGGCTACCTCCTCTCGGGCAAGAAGGTGTGGATCAGCAAGGCCCAGGTGAGCCGGCGCATGCTGATCCTGGTACGCACCACGCCCCGGGACGAGGTCGCCAAACCCACCGACGGCATGACCGTGCTGTTCGCACCTATCGACCGCGACCACATCGACATTCGGCCCATCGCCAAACTCGGCCGCCACGCGGTGGACAGCAACGAGCTGTTCATCGACGACCTGTTCGTGCCCGATGACGATGTCGTCGGCGAGGTGGGCAACGGGTTCGGTGTGATGCTCACCGGGCTGAACGCCGAGCGGGTGATCGCCGCCAACGCGGCCCTCGGCATCGGCCGGGCCGCCGTCCGCCGGGCCGTGGGCTACGCGGGCGAGCGGGTCGTCTTCGACCGCCCCATCGGCCAGAACCAGGCGGTCCAGCACCCGCTCGCCGAAGCTCAGATGCGCCTCGACGCCGCCGAGTTGATGTGCCTGCAGGCCGCCTGGCTGTTCGATCGGGGCCTGCCGTGCGCCAAGGAGGCCAACATGGCCAAGTACCTGGCCGCCGAGGCCGGGTTCTTCGCAGCCGACGTGGCCGTGCAGACCCACGGCGGGTACGGCTACGCCCGCGAGTACCACGTCGAGCGCTACTTCCGGGAGGCGAGGCTCATGCGGATCGCCCCCATCAGCCAGGAGATGGTTCTCAACTACATCGGCAGCCACGTCCTGGGCCTCCCGAGGTCGTACTGAAGTGACCGAAGGCCACGCACCACCGGCGCTCGACCGCCGGCTCCTGGAGAAGTTCCTCAACCCCCGCTCGCTGGCGATCGTCGGCGCCTCGACGAACACCTCCGCCATGGCCGGGCGGCTGTGGGTGAACCTGGACCGGACCGGCTACCGGGGCCGCATGCATCTCGTCAACCCCAACCGCGAGCGCATCGGTGACCACCGGGCACACCCCGGCTTGGCCGACATAGACGACGAGTTGGACGCGGCCATCGTCGTCGTACCGTCCCGGCTGGTGCCCGAGACCATCGAGCAGTGCGCGGCCCGCGGGATCCCGGCGATCACGGTCTGCACCGCCGGGTTCAGCGAACTCGGCCCCCACGGCGCCGGAGTCCAGCAGGAGTTCGCGGCGACGGCCACAGCCGCCGGGGCCCGCATGATCGGTCCGAACTGCATCGGTGTGCTCAACGTCGCCGACGGCTACGTGCCCGTGCCCACCTACAACATCACCTACCGCTACACGCCGGGCACGGTGACCCTCGTGAGCCACTCCGGCGGCATGGCGGTGAACCTGTTAAACCGGGCCCAGGGCCGGGGCATCGGCGTCCGCGCCCTCGTCACGCTCGGCAACGAAGCCGACATCGACATGGCCGAGATGGTCGACGCCCTCGTCGACGACGAGAAGACCCGGGTGATCACCCTGTTCATGGAGCGCATCGGCGACGGTGAGCGCTTCCTGTCTGCGGCTCGTCGCGCCCACGCTGCCGCCAAGCCGGTCGTCGCCTTGAAGGTGGGCCATTCCCCCGCCGGCCGCCGCGCCGTCGAGAGCCATACGGGAGCCCTGGCCGGCGAGCCGGAGGTCTACTCGGGGGTGCTGCGCCAGGCCGGCGTCGTGGAGGCGACCGGCCTTGACGAGCTGCTCAATGCCTCGCACCTGCTGGCCACGCTGCCCCGCCCGGCGGGGCGCCGCGTGGGGGTCTTCACGGTCAGCGGCGGCGAATGCTCGTACTTCTCCGACCGGGCCACGCCCAAGGGACTGGAGTTGCCCATGCCGGCGGCCGGGACCATGGAACGGCTGGGCGCGCTCGTCCGCTTCGCGGTGCCGAACAACCCCTTCGACGCCACCGGCCAGATCATCGCCGACCCCGGCTACGCCCGCTCGGTGGTCGACACCTTCTGCGGCGACGAGAACTTCGACTCGCTCGCCGTGGTCACGGCCACGTGGGGACCCCACGACGCCGATCAGCTCCTGCCATCGCTCATCGCCGCGGCCGAGGCCTCCTCCAAACCGGCGGTGATCTGCTCGTGGTCGGCCCGCCACCTCACCGAGCGGTCCCACGAACTGCTCGACAGGGCCAAGGTGCCCGTCTACGAGACCTCCGACGAGGGCATCGACGCTCTCGCCGGCCTGGTGCGCTGGCACCACGACACGGGCCACGTCGGACCGGCCGCCCGCCGGCGAGCCCCTGCTGCGGACCGGCCCACAGCCTCGGGAGTCCTGGACGAGTGGCGCTCGAAGCGGCTGCTCGCCGGTGCCGGCGTCCCGGTGGTCGACGAGGTCCTCGTGGACGGCGCCGGCGCGGCTGTGGAGGCGATCGAGCACTTCGGCGGCGAGGGGGTGCTGAAGCTCCTCTCCCCAGGGCTCGCACACAAGACCGAGTTCGGGCTGGTCCACCTCGGCGTCGCGGCGCACGAAGCCGGCGCGGCCATCGCCGAACTCGACAGCAGCGCCGCCGCCGCTGGCCTGGCGGTCGAGGGCTATCTCGTGGCCCGCCGCCACCGGGGGGTGGAGATGATCGTGGGCGGCACCGTGGACCCCACCTTCGGTCCCGTGGTTATGGTCGGCACCGGCGGCACCCTGGCCGAGCACCACCGCGACGTGCGGTTCCTGGCCTGCCCTCTGACCCCCGCCGAGGTCGACGAGGCGCTGCGCAGCCTCCGGTCGTGGCCGGTGCTTGCGGGGATGCGGGGAGCGAAACCCGATGTGAAGGGTCTCGCCGCGGTCGTCTCGGCGGTCGGCACCTTCATCGACGCCGGACGTGATTGGCTGGTGGCCATGGATCTGAATCCAGTCATCGTCGACTCGGACGGTGCCGTAGCAGTCGACGCAACGGTCGTCATCCACGAGGAGACCCGAGAGTGATGCCGCCGACCACCGTGTTCGTCATTCCGGCGGAGGCCGGAATCCACGGTCCAGCGGCCCGAAACGGGCTGCCGGCGGACCGCTCACCAGTCTCCCGGGGCGCCGAGCAGTGAGGCCGTACCGGTCGGTGCTGTTCATGCCCGGGCACCGGCCCGAGTTGGTGGCGAAGGGAATCGCCTCGGGGGCCGACGCCATCGTGCTGGACCTGGAGGATTCGGTGCCCACCGCCGACAAGGTCGCCGCCCGCGGCACGGTGGCGGCGTCGATCGAGCGGGTGCGGGCCGAGGGCCACGAGGTCGGCCTGTTCGTGCGGCCCAACGGTCTGGCCGCGCGGACGACGGGCTCCGACCTGGCCGCGGTCGTCAGGCCG
>JAPONU010000389.1 GCA_026713745.1 bacterium | reverse complement strand
TCTCTGCTGCATGACACTTCGCTCCGAGTTGCACGGGCAGGACCTGGTGGCGGTCAAGGAGGGGGACTCCGGCGAGGCGCTGCGGCACGAAGCCGCGCTGCTGAGGGACCTCGACCACCCGGGCATCATCGACTTCGTGGCCCTCACCGACGATGAGCGCGGGCTGCGCCTGCTCACGCGCTACGCCGGGAGGGAGACGCTGGCGACGTGGCAGCCACAGCGGCTCGAAGAACTCCGCCGGGCCATCGAGGAGGTGGCAGAGGCGGTCCGCCACCTGCACGAGCGGGGCATCGTCCATCGGGACATCCGGCCCGCCCACGTCGTGATCGACTCGCTGCGGCGTCCGCTGCTGTGCGGCTTCTCCACAGCACGGCGCGACACCGCCGACGCATCCGCAGAGCAGCTCGCCGATGTGAAGGCCGTCGGGGAGACGGCACTGGCAACACTGCAGCGTCTTCAGACACAGCAGCCAGGCCGTGGCCTGCGGCGCGACGAGCAGCGACTGCGCCAGCGCATGCAGGCTGTGGCGCAGGCGGCCGCCGACGGGCGCGTCCCCAGCGCCAGGGCACTGGCGAGCCGGCTCAGGGCGGCCGCCACCGAGTGCCCTCCACCATCGGTGGCCGGCAACGGAAGGCGGTTCGAGCCACCGCAACGGCGTCTGCCGCGCCGCCCGCGGCTGCGGGTGCGGGGTGGTGACAGGACGCCCCGGTTGACCCGGCGGCGCTCGAGACGGGCGAGTTGGCTCGCCGCAGCGGCAGTGTGCGCGGGTTGCGTCCTCGGCACCCTCATGATGCTGCGCCTCAGCGATCCCGGCGCCACCGCACCTGCGCCGGTCCCCTCGGCGTCGCTGGGTGCACCGCCCCGATCCTCTCCATCGGAAGCCTCGGGGGCATCGCTTGCGGAGGGCGCTGCGCCGCTGGATGCACCCGCGCCGACTCCCCCGACCGCGGTGCCCCACCCGGCGCGGCCGACCACCGCACCCGCCGCGCCCGAGCCTCCCGGGTCGCCGACCGCGGGCTGCCGGGAGCCGGGGAGCGGCTTGCGGGACGTCGACGGCGACGGCTGCGCGGAGGAGATCCGCATCGCCGACGGCTCAGTGGCCGTCGACGGCGTCCGCTACCCGGTCGGAACTGCCGGCGACCAGGTGGCGGTGGGCGACTGGGACTGCGACGGCATCGCCACCGTTGCGCTCGTACAGCCCGGCGGTCGGGTCTACCTCTTCGAGTCCTGGCCGCGACAGGCGCCCGTGACCGGCACGCTGGTGGCCGAACTCCCACCCCCGCTGGAACTTGCCGGTGTGGCCCGCGGCGCCTGTCACGAACTCACGGTGCGCTACAGCGAGGGAACCTGGCACCTGCCCCTGCCCGCAGCCGCCGGGTGACCGGCCGGCACCGCCGGGCGGCGCAGCCCGCAACTGGCCCCGGGCGGCTCAGGATCCGAAGGTGGAGCGGAGTTTGCTGCGCAGACCCGCTGAGTCGATGTCCTCGCCACGCAACCGCGCCAGCTCGCGCAACAGATCGGCCTGCTCGCCCTCGAGCTTCTCGGGTGTCTGCACCACGAACTCCACCAGCAGGTTGCCCCGCCCTCTACCGCGACCCCGGGGCACTCCCTTGAAGCGGCAGGCCACCGTGTGACCGGTCTGGGTGCCGGGCGCGATACGCAGCTCCAGGGGACCGTCGAGCGTGTCGAGGGTGACCCGGCCGCCCAGCGCGGCCTGCGTCATCGGGATCTCCACGGTCGCCAGTAGGTCGTCACCGCGGCGTTCCAGAGTCGGGTGCGGGCGCGTCCGCACCTGCACGTAGAGGTCACCGTGGGGACCGCCGCGCAGCCCCACGCCTCCCCGCCCGGACAACCGCAGCACGGTGCCGTCGTCGACGCCGGGAGGCACGTCGAGGGAGTAGGTGCGCTCACCCCGGATGCGTCCCTGGCCGCGGCAGGCGCGGCACGGCGTATCCACGAACTGTCCCAGGCCGGAGCAGCGGCGGCACGGACCCGCCGTCACCATCTGGCCCAGCACCGACTGGCGCACCTGGCGGACCTGGCCACTCCCTCCGCAGCCGGTGCAGGTCATCGCCTCGGTGCCCGCCGCGGCACCCGTGGCCTCGCAGTCCTCGCAGGGCACTGCGAGGGTGACGGTCACGTCCTGGACGCCCCCGAAGACGGCGTCGGCAAGATCCAGAGTCAGAACGGACTCGACGTCGGCGCCGGTCGCCGCCGCGCTGCGACTGGGAGTACCGAAACCGCCGAAGCCCGCGTCGCCGAAGAAAGCGGAGAAAATGTCGAACGGGTTGGACGGTGCCTCGGCGCTCCCGAAGCGGTCGTAGTTGGCGCGCCGCTCGGGCTCGCTCAGCACCTCGTAGGCGGCGGCGAGCTCCTTGAAGCGGTCCTCGGCACCGGGGTCGTCGGGATTGCGGTCGGGGTGGGACTCACGCGCCAGGCGCCGGTACGCCTGCTTGATCTCCTCCGCGGTCGCCTGCGGGGACACGCCCAATACCTCGTAGTAGTCGCGTTCGGACATGGAATCGAGAGGACGTCGGCCCTAGCCGCCGCTCAGCATCCGGCCGAGCTGCCGGCTGATCACCGCCACCGACGCCATCGCCTGGGGATAGTTGAGATGCGTCGGACCCAGGACCGCGATGGAACCCGCCCGGCGTCCCTCCACGAGGTAGGGCGAGACCACCACCGAGCATTCGCTGAGGGGCACCAGACCCGTCTCGCCCCCGATGGCGACCTGCATTCCCCGGTCCACGATGTCCCGCAACAGCGAGACCACGGCGTAGTGCCGCTCGAGGAGAGCGAGGATCCGCTGGGCGGAGTCGACCGCGCCGAACGAACGGACGACCGTCGCATGCCCGCCGACGAAGAGGTTCTCGGCGAGCCCGCCGTCGGCGCCGCGCAGCGCGTCGACCGCCACCGACACCAGCCCGGCGACGCCGGCAGGCAGCCCGTCGGCGCCAACCGCGGCGTCGAGCGGCTTGCCGACCAGCGCCCGGGCGAGCACGTCGGCGGCGTGATCCACCTCCGCGGCACTCGGGGAGACGTCCAACTCGAGGGCCCGCTGCTCCACGGCGCCGGTGGACAGGACCGCCACGAGGAGCACCACGTGGCTGGAGAGCTCCACCAGTTGCACCGACCGGACCACCGCCGAGCCGGCACGAGGACCCACCACGACCGCCGCGCAGCGCGTCACGTCCGCCAGCATCGAGGAAAGCGACGCCAGCACCGAACCCAACTCGCCGTGGGCCTGGTCGAAGAACTCGCTGATCTGGCGTCCCTCCACCGGCCCGAGGCTGTAGGGCGCCATGAGGGCGTCGACGAAGTAGCGGTAGCCGGCCTCGGTGGGCACCCTGCCCGAGGAGGTGTGCGGCTGTTGCAGGTATCCGGCCTGCTCGAGCGCCAGCATCTCCTTGCGGATCGTCGCCGGGGAGACACCGAAGTCCTGTGACTCGTAGACGGTGCCCGAGCCCACCGGTGAGGCGCCGGCGATGTAGCACTCCACGACGGCGCGCAGGATCTCCTCCTTGCGTGGCGAGAGCGCATCGGAGCGGGAAACCATGGCGATTCGATACTACCGCCCTGGTTGACGGCCCTAGCCGGACGGCATCCGCAGTGCCGAGACGAAGGCCTCCGGCGGCACCTCCACCCTGCCGATCGCCTTCATCCGCTTCTTCCCGGCCTTCTGGCGTTCGAGCACCTTCCGCTTGCGGGTGACGTCACCGCCGTAGAGCCCCGCCGTCACATCCTTGCGGTAGGCCTTGACGGTCTCGCGGGCGATGATGCGGCTGCCGATGGCGGCCTGGATCGGCACGTCGAACTGCTGCCGCGGGATCAGTTGGCGCAGCTTGGCGGTCATCCGGCGGCCGTACGAGTAGGCCTCGCTGCGGTGGACGATTGAACTGAAGGCGTCCACCGGGTCACCCTGCAGCAGGATGTCCACCTTCACGAGGTCGGAGTCCTCGTAACCGTCGGCGTCGTAGTCCAGGCTGGCGTAGCCCTGGGTGCGGCTCTTGAGGTGGTCGTAGAAGTCGGTGACCACCTCTGCCAGCGGCAGCCGGTAGCGCAACTCCACTCGCTCCGGCGACAGGTAGTCCATCCCCCGGAGGTTGCCCCGGCGTTTCTGGCAGAGCTCCATCAGCGTCCCCGTGTGACGTGCCGGGGCGATGATGGTGAGCAGCAGGAATGGCTCGGCGATGGCGGCCACCTCACCGGCCGGCGGCAACCGGCTGGGGCTGTCCACCGCCACCTCGGCTCCCGCCGTCGTCGTTACCCGGTACTCCACCGACGGTGTGGTGGCGATGATGTCCAGATCGAACTCCCGCCCGAGCCGCTCGGTGATGATCTCCATGTGCAGCAACCCCAGGAACCCGCAGCGATAGCCGAAACCCAGGGCGGTCGAGGTCTCGGGCGCGTAGCTGAAGCTGGAGTCGTTGAGCCGGAGCCTGTCCAGCGCGTCACGGAGGTCGAGGTACTCGTCGCCGTCAATGGGATAGAGCCCGCAGAACACCATGGCCTTGGGCTCGCGATACCCGACCAGCGGGGCCGCCGCGGGACGGTAGGCCTCGGTGACCGTCTCGCCGGCACGGGCTTCGGCGGTGTTCTTGACGCCGGCGATGAGATATCCCACCTCACCGGCCCCCAGTTCGTCCACCACCGTCAGCGTCGGGGTGCGTACCCCGATCTCCTGGGTCTCGTGCACCGAAGCGGCCTGCATGAAGCGCACCTGCGTGGCGCCCCGCAGGGTTCCCTGCACGACGCGCACCGAGCTGACCACCCCCCGGTACTGGTCGAAGTGCGAGTCGAAGATGAGAGCCTGCAGTTCCGCCTCGGGGTCGCCGGCGGGTGGTGGGATCTGCGTGGTTACGGCGTCGAGCAGTTCGCGCACACCCTCGCCCGTCTTTGCCGAGATGTGCAGCACGTCGCCGGCGGGAATCCCGAGGACCTGCTCGATCTCGCCCGCCACCCGACCGGGGTCTGCGGCCGGCAGGTCCACCTTGTTCAGCGCCGCCACGATCGTGAGGTCGTGCTCCAGAGCCATGGAGCAGTTGGCCAAGGTCTGCGCCTCGATGCCCTGGGCGGCATCGGTGAGCAGGATGACTCCCTCGCACGCCGCCAGCGAGCGCGACACCTCGTAGCCGAAGTCCACGTGCCCGGGCGTGTCGATCAGGTTGATCCGCCACTCGCCGTAGGAGAGGCGCACGCTCTGGAGCTTGATGGTGATGCCTCGTTCACGCTCGAGGTCCATCGAGTCCAGGTACTGGGCGCGCATGGCGCGCGGTTCCACCGCCTCGCACATCTCCAAGAAGCGGTCAGCCAGCGTGGACTTCCCGTGATCGATGTGGGCAATGATCGCCACGTTGCGTATGCGGGACTGATCCATGACCTCGAATGCGGCGGTTCCGGCGCCCGGAGCGAGTATTCGGCGGGCTCGCCGGAAGTGGGTGGGCACCGGGGATTCCTGCCGCGATGCTACCGGCGGTCGGGTGGTCGGCCGCGCCTCGCCGGTGGGGGCGTCGGGCGGTGCGGTAACTTCGGCGCTCGCCCGCCGGGACCGCGCGAGCGCCGGTGTCGGTAGCATGCACAGGTCGATTGGGGCACCCCGAGCCTGGCGCGCAAGCGAAGCCGCCCGGCTCGCCCCGACAGCGATCGCGAGGAACAACGTGGCCAACATCAAGAGCCAGATCAAGCGGAACCGCCAGAACATCAAGCGACGGACGCGCAACCGGTCGGTGCGGTCGGAGATCAACACGCGCACCGCAGGTGCCGAAGCGGCGGCACGAGCCGGCGAGGCGGACGCGGCCGAGCAGCTCCGGATGGCGGTCAAACGGATCGACATGGCAGCCGCCAAGGGCGTCCTGCACCCCAACACGGCCTCCCGCAGGAAGTCCCGACTGACCCGCCGCATCGCCCGCATCAACGCCGGCGAAGAGGGCTGAGACCGCGCCGCCTCAGCGGCGGTGCAACTGGCTGAGCCGGGCGACGAGGACCTCGAGGGTCACCTCGGGCTCCAGTGCCGTCCGACCGCGGAGATCCAGGTCGGCGGCAGCGAGGAAGGCCACCGCTCTGCGGATCCGCTCGGATCCGAGCCGGCGCGCCGCCGTCAACGCCACACGGGCGACGTACGTTGAGCCGCTCTTGCGCAACAGGCCCGCGGAGCGCAGCACCTCGGCCGCGGCCGCCTCGTCGCGCGCGCCGGACCCGTCGAGGTGCAACATGCGGTCGAAGTGGTTCCGCAGGATCGCCATGATCTGCATCGGGTGCATCGCCTCGGGGCCGCAGAGGCGCTGCAGGCATGCCAGCGACCCGCCGATGTCGCCCTTGCCGATGGCATCGGTGAGTTCCCACGGCGGCACCGTCCCGCGCGCACCCAGGAACGGCGCTACAGCGTCGGTGTCGAGGCGGGCCCCGGGACCGTAGGCCCCCTCCAGGGTGTCCAGGACCGCCCAGACGCGTGACCGGTCCTCGCCGAGGTGGCCGGCGAGCAGAGCGGTGGCGGCGCGGTCCAGCGTCACCGGGGCACCTGCCAGCTGTTCGGCCAGCCAGGCGTCCGCTGCTCTGCCCCGACCGATCTCGGCACGGTGGACGACGCCCCCGGCCGCCTCGACCGCCTTGGTGAGCGCGGCGGGCACGGGACGGTTCTGGGTCTGCGACGCGCCCTTCTCCCACACCAACAGCAGCCGCGTCGTCTCCAGCGGCGCAGCCAGGTAGTCCACCAGCGGGCCGAGTTCGGCTGCCGGGAACATGCCGAGGTGGCGAGCCACGACGACCCGGTAGTCGCTCAGCATGGGGGGAGTCTGGGCGGCGTCGATGACCGGGGAGACGGCGAGCGAGCCGTCGGCGGGGAGGTAGTCCTGCTCGTCGACCTCGGTCACGACCAGGGCACTGTCCGCGCCCCCCACGAGCCGGGCGAGGGAATCGCTCACGATCCGGGAGAGCGCCGCGGGATCGCCGCCCGACACCAGTTCGATGCGGGCCTGCGCCTCGCCGCCCGGCGAGTCGGGCGCGCTCACGGTGCCATCCCCGTCGTGGCTACGCCGCCCCGAGCCCGGCCCGGGCCGCTTGCCGCGCTCTGCGGGGCGCTGCGCCGGCGCAGCTCTGCGGCGACCTCCACCACGCGCCGGGTACCTCGCACGTCGTGCGCGCGGATCACCCCGCAGCCGCCGAAACTGCCCAGCGCGTGGGCGGCGATGCTGCCGACACGGCGCTCGGCGACCTCGGTGCCGCACAGCCAGCCGACGAAACCCTTGTTGGAGGCCGATAGCAGGACCGGATACCCCAGCGCCGCCAGGTGGTCGCTGCGCCGCAGCAGTTCGGCCGACATGGCGGGGGTCTTGCCGAGGTCCAATCCGGCGTCCAGCAGCACCCGGGTGGGGCCCAGCCCCGCGAAGTCGGCCCACGAGGCCCGCTCGGCCAGATAGCTCCGCACTTCGCCCAGGAGGTCCTCGTAGACGGGCTCGGGATCGGCGTAGCGGGGCGCCAGGCGCACGTGACAGGCGACCACGGCCGCACCGGCCCCCGCGGCGACCGGCAGGTAGTCGGGGTCCGCGAATCCGCTGATGTCGTTGCCCAGCACGGCGCCGGCGGCGTAGGCCGCCTCAGCCACCGAGGCGCGCCAGGTGTCCACCGACAGCGCGACGTCGAACCGGGCGGCGAGCGCCGCGATGGCGGGCACGACGCGCTCGAGCTCCTCGCCGGCGGTCACCTCACTACCGGGTCCGGCCTTCACGCCACCCACGTCAACGATGTCGGCACCGTCGCCACAGAGTTGGTGGGCCTTGGCCAGGAAGTCGTCGAAGCCCCAGTACTCGCCGCCGTCGAAGAACGAGTCGGGTGTGCGGTTCAAGATGCCCATCACCAGCGGGCGCTCGGCGAGGTCGTAGCGGCGCTCGCCCAACTCCAGCAGCACGCCCGAGACGCTACCTGCCGTCTGCGGCGGCGTTCACCTGGATCTCCAGGCGCTCACCACCCGTCTCGACACTCACCACGAAGTCACCGACGGCTGCGACCATCCCGGCGTCGGGAACGGTCGCCCCGGCGATGCGGCTACCCGCCGGCGCCCAGACGGTCCCCGGCCCGTAGCGCTCCGCCAGAACGGCCACATCAGGCGTGGTGCCGCCGGAGGCCACGATCAGGTCGATCCGCTCGGCGCCCGCCATCCGGATGTCCCCCACCAGCCGCTCGAGGTTCTCCCCGCCGCCAACCAGCAGGACGGCGCTCCGGGGCGTCCACCACAGCGTGGACTCCCAGCCGACGGCAAGGGTCTGGGGGACCGGGACCGCCCGGGATCGCTCAACCAGCAGCGGCGCCACGAGGGTCGCCGCGACCACCAGCCAGGCCACTGCAACGGTGACGCCCCGACGACGACCGAGGACCACGACCGCCAGGGCGGCGCCCACCAGCAGCACATGACCCATCTGCAGCTGGCCGAGCCGCATCCCGGTGAGGGTCGCCGCCACGCCCTCGATCCACGCCAGCAGTCCCCGAGTCGGCAGGTGGAGCACGGCGGCGGCCGGGCCCCCCACCAGCCCCGCCAGGAATCCACCGGTCAGGCCCCACATCATGACCGCCGCGGCGGCCGGAGCCGCCAGCAGGTTGGCGGGCAGCGCGGCGGTCGGGAGCCCGCCGAAGATCGGTATCACCAGGGGCGCCACCGCCAACTGTGCAGCGGCGGTGACCGCCAGGGCTCTCGCCAGGAGCCGCGGGCCGCCGATCCGTTCGGCGAGGCGCGGCGCCCAGAAACCGATCCCCGCCGAGGCCGCCACCGACAGGCGGAATGCCAGCGAGTGGACCAGCAACGGCTGCCACAGCAGGACCGCCACCACCGCCAGGGCCAGGATGCGGCGCCCCGAGACCTGCCGACCCGCCAACCAGACGCTCACGGCAATGGCCGCCATGACCGTCGCCCGCAACACCGAGGGCTCGAACCGGGTGACCGTGGCGAACAGACCCAGCACACCCAGAATCGCCGCCCACCGCCCCCACAGGCCGAGGCGCATCACCAGCGGCTGCACCAGCAGCAGCACGAACGCAACGTTCTGGCCGGACACGGCCAGCAGGTGCGTGAGCCCGGCCCCCCGGAAGTCATCGGCGGTCAGCGGCGAGCGGTCCCGATCATCGCCCAGCACGAGGCCGCTGAACAAGGCCCGCTCCCCCTCCGGCAACGACGCAGCACCCCGGACCAGCACCGTCCGCAGGGCGTTGGCGACCCGGTAGTGCACCGCGGCCGGGTGAACCTCGCCGACCTCGTTGACGGTCAGGCGGCCGACCACCCCGGCGGCCCTCCACCGCTGCGAGTGCCCCGAGCCCGAAGCGACCCTGCCGGTCACCTCGACGACCTCACCTGCCAGGAGACCCGAGAGGCGCGCACCGGCCCCTCCCCAGGCCCACACCTCCAGCCTGCCGCGCCCCGTGTCGGCCACCGCCCGCGTCGCCCGGTTGCGCTCGACGGGGTCGGAGACCAGCACGATGCGACCCTCCAGGGGGCCGGGTTCCGCCCCGGCGCCGGCGGCCTCGACGGCGACCGCGGCCGAGAACGACGCCAGCAGTCCCGCGGCGGCGCACAGCAGCAGCGGCCGGCGCAGCGCCAGCGCCCCCAGGACCAGGCCCAGCGCCACCAGCCGTGGCCCCGGCACCGCCGCCACCGCACCGGCCACCACGCAGGCGGCGAGGGCATAGATCCAGCGATCGGACATGCTCCGGGGCGGCTCGGCGGACGACCCCGGCTCGCCACCGCCGGGCCGCGCGGCGCCGGTCGCGCCCGCTGTGGGGGGGTGAGCGGGCACCTCGGCGCCGCCGACTCGGTGTCCGGGAGCCTCTCGCTCACTCACGGTGTGATCGTCACGAGGTGCTCGATCCGGCCGAGTTTCACCGGACCGATCCCGGTCACATTCTGCAGTGCCTCGACCGAGCGGAACGGACCTGCCTGCTCGCGATGCGCCACGATGGCCGCGGCGGTGACCGGACCGATGCCCGGCAAACTCTCGAGTTCGGCTGCTGTGGCGGCATTCACGTCGAGGGGTTGCGACGCTGGGACGGCGCCCGGATCGGACTCGCCCGGGGCGGGCCTCGAGGGTCGCGCCGGCACGATGGCCACCTCCACCGGCGGATCCTCGCCGGCCCGGGGGAAGTAGACCCGCACACCGTCGGAGAGCGCGGCGGCGAGGTTGATCCCGCTCAAGTCGGCACCGGCACCCGGCCCTCCGGCCGCGTTGAGCAGATCGATGACACGTGCAGAATCCGAGATCCGGTAGACGCCCGGCCTCGCGACCGCCCCCGCCGCATGAACGACGATTTCGCCGGCATCTCTCCCGGCCCCGGCGGTCGTCGTTTCGGTCGAGGTCGGCGCAGGACCCGCCCGGGGCAACACGATCGCTGCGGCCCGCTCATCGGAACGCAGTGCAAGACAACCACCCACGACCATGACCACCACCGCCACCAACCCGGCGACCGGCCGCCAGCCCGCCGTCGCCACGCGCCCGGCAAGACCCGCCCACCTCGCCTCGAACCCCGGATCCACGAACTAGATATCTATCGTATATTGTCCATGAGTATCAATATCTTTCCCTTACCTGGAGCCGCTCCCCACCCCCGCCCCGGCTGCCACCTGGGCCCGGGCCGGCGCCGGAATGACAGCCGCACGAGCCACAGGGCGGCTCCGCGGTAGCGTGACGGGCGCCACATGAGCCACGTCATCCCCACCGCGGTCGCACCGGACGGCATCGACGCCGGCGCCGTCACGGCCTGGTTCGGCGACCATGTCGGCGACGCCCGCCCCCCGCTGGCCTTCTCGCTGATCGAGGCGGGTCACTCGAACATGACCTTCGTCGTCAGCGACGCGCTCGGGCAGCGCTGGGTGCTACGCCGGCCACCCCTGCACAACGTGTTGGCCACCGCCCACGACATGGCCCGCGAGCACCGGGCGATCGCCGCATTGCACCCCGAAGGATTTCCGGTCCCGCGACCGCTCGGGCTGTGCACCGATGCCTCGGTGAACGGCGCTCCCTTCTACGTCATGGAGCACGTGGAGGGGTCAGTGATCCGCGACGCCACCGAGGCCGCCGCCCTGCCTCATCGCACGCGGCGAGCCCTCAGCCGCTCTCTCGTGGAGGTCCTCGCCCAGCTGCACAGCTTCGACGTGGACGCCGTGGGACTTGCCGACCACGGGAGGCGCGAGGGCTACGTGGCCCGCCAGCTGCGCCGCTGGCTCCGTCAGGTCACCGACACCGGTGCCGCCGAGCGCCCCGAGATCCGCGCCCTGCACGATCACCTCGCCGCGCGCATCCCCGAACAGGGAACCACCGGCATCGTGCACGGCGACTACCGGCTGGACAACTGCATCGTCAGCGGTGACGGGAAGGTGCGGGCGGTCCTGGACTGGGAACTCTGCACCCTCGGCGACGTACTCGCCGACGTGGCGATGCTGCTCACCTACTGGAGCGAACCCGGCGACGAGTCCCAAGCCCTGGACAACGCGCCGACCGCCGTCGCGGGCTTCTGCTCGCGTGCCGAACTCATCGATGCCTACGCGGAGGTCTCGGGGCGGTCGCTGGATCGGATCGACTTCTATCTCGCCTGGGGCTCGTGGCGCCTGGCCTGCATCCTCATCGGCGTGCAGGCGCGCTACCTGGCGGGCGCCATGGGCGACAAGGCCCCGCTGGAGGGAATCGAGACCTTCGAAGGCCGCATCGACGGGCTCGTGACGCGTGCGCAGCAGCACGCCGCCCGGGTGCGGTAGGCGCGCCACGACACGCCGGCACCGGACAGGACAGGAGACCAGATGCGATTGGACGCCACGCTCGGATCGGATCCGACCGAAGCGGCGCGGCGTGCCCGGCAACTCGAACAGGCCGGCTACGACGGTGGCTGGACGAGCGAGACGAACCACGACCCGTTCCTCCCGCTCGTGGCGGCCGCTGAGCACACCGAGCACTTGGAGTTGGGTACCAACATCGCCGTGGCGTTCGCCCGCAACCCCATGACCACGGCCCATGCGGCGTGGGATCTGCAACTGCTCTCCGGCGGTCGCTTCGTTCTCGGGCTGGGCTCGCAGATCAAACCCCATATCACGCGCCGCTTCAGCATGCCCTGGTCCCGCCCGGCAGCGCGGATGCGGGAGTACATCGAGGCTTTGCACGCGATCTGGGGCGCCTGGGAAACGGGCGGGAGGTTGAACTTCCGTGGTGACTTCTACCAGCACACGCTGACCAACCCGATGTTCGTGCCGCCACCACAGCCGCACCGTCGGCCGGATGTCTACCTGGCTGCAGTCGGGCCCCTCATGACCCGGACCGCGGGGCAGGTGGCCGATGGCCTGCACTGCCACGGTTTCACCACCGCGGACTACATACGCGACGTCACGCTGCCCGCGCTACGCGAGGGAGAGGCGGCCACCGGGCGGCCGGCGGGCGAAGTCCGGGTCTCGCTGCTCGCGATGGCAGTCGCGGCGGAGACCGCGGAGGCGTTCGACGAGCACTGCCGCACGATGCGCATGAGGATCGCGTTCTACGGATCCACGCCGGCCTACCGGGGCGTCCTGGAGCATCATGGCTGGGGGGACGCCCAGACCGAACTGCACGCTCTGTCCGTCAAGGGACGCTGGGCGGAGATGGCCGACGTGATCGACGACGAGATGCTTCACACCATCGCCGCGGTCGGGACGCCCGCAGAGGCCGCCGAGATCCTGGCGGAGCGTTACGGCGACATGGTCGACCGGCTCACGCTGGTCACCACCCTGGACGACGTCCCGACAGGCGACGGTGACACGCCGCCCCCCGCGCAACCCTTGCTGGAGAGCCTGCGCGACATTCTCGACCGGCGACAGCACTGAGGGGAGCCGAACCGCCGGGACCGTGGCAATCTCCGCGACGGTGCTGGTTGTGGCGGCGGAGAGCCCCGGATCCCGTCAGACCACCAGGTTGACCAGCTTCGGGGGGCGGGCGATGACGCG
>JAPONU010000388.1 GCA_026713745.1 bacterium | reverse complement strand
GGCGGCAAAGTCCAGAGCCAGGCCCTTGCCGAGCATCAGCACGCCCCCCTTGGAACTCACATAGGCGGCGAAGTTGGGCAGCGCGATCTTCGAGTTGATCGACCCGATCAGCACGATGGAGCCACCGTGGCCCTTGTCGCGCATCGCCCGTGCGGTGTGCTGGGCTGTCAGGAAGCAGCCGGTGAGGTTGACGTCCACGGTCCGGCGGAAATCCTCCACACTGAAGTCGAGGCTGTGTCCGTGCAATTCCATGCCGGCGCAGGCCACCGCGTGGTGCAGGTCGCCGAAGCGCTCCAGGGTGGCGGCCACCATGGCGTCCGTGGCGGCCTCATCGGCCACGTCGAGCGTGAAGGACATGGCGTCCGGGAGGCCGGCCGCGGTGGCCGCGGCGCCGTCGCCGTCGAGGTCAGCGCAGACCACGGCGTCGCCGCGGGCCGCCAGCCGCCGGGCGGTGGCCGCACCGATCCCGCTGGCGGCGCCGGTCACGATTGAGACTTCGGTCATTCTGTTCTCCTCAGGATTGTGCCGGGCCGCCTGTCGCCCCCCGCGAGGGCAGGCTACGGGACGACCGGTGACGCCAACGAATAGGGGATGCGTCCGGCTTCGGGCCTTCGCCGGAACGACGGGGCAGGAGCCGGAGACACTGCCGGCGGAGGCTCAGGGACGCTCGTGGTCGTAGACCCGCTCGGGGCTGATGATCAGGATGACGCGCTCGGACTGGATCGGTGCCGGGTAGGCGGTGCCCATGTACTTCATGGCCAGTTCCTCGATGTTCTCCCGGGCCTGCGGGCCCCGGATCTCGGCGGTCACCCGGCCCCGCACCTCGCTGAAGATGTAGGGGTTCTCGATGTCGGGCAGCAGGATGGTGACCCGCGGGTCCGCCGCCACATTGCGGTACTTCCGGCGGTGCACCTCGGTGTTCATGATGAGGTTGGTGCCGTCGGTGTCCACCCACATGACGTGGCTCTGCGGCCGGCCGTCCGGCAGCAGCGTGGTGAGCACGGCGAAGGTCTTGGCCGTGGCGCGGGCGATGGCTTTCTCGCTCAGGGGCTGTGCGGGCGCGGCTGCGGCGTTCATGGTGGTGGATCTCCTCTCGGACACCGGCGGGCCGCGGGTTCGCCACGGCGAGGGCTGAGTCTATGAGGTCGGGCGGGTAGGTGGCCATCCACCGGTTGAGGTTCTGTCCGGGGTTTTCTTTCGGGTGGAGTCGTCGCCGCCACGCTCTCGATGGAGTTCGCCGGGGTTCATCGGGCGTCGTTGGCGTAGGCGGCTCTGACGTTCATCAGGTGCTGGATGGTCAGCGAACCGCCGAGGTAGTCGGCGAGCGCGGTCTGGTATTCGGAGATGTCGATCTTGCCGTCGCCGTTGGCGTCATAGCGCTCGACTGGGTCTTCCACCGGAGCTTCCACCGGGTCGTTCTGCTGGGTCTCAGCGTCCCCGTCCTCGGGGTTCTGCGGTTCGGGTTCCGCGCTGGGGGCTTCGACGGTGACGGTGAACGTGTCCGAGACGGTGTCGCGCCCGTCGCTGGCGGTCACGGTGATGGTGGCGGTGCCCGCGCCCGCGGCGCGCACGGTGAGGCTGGAGTAGTCCGTTGCCACCGACAGCGTGGCGACGCTGGTCGCCGACGATCTGGCGGTGACCGCCGGCGAGCCATTGTCGGGAATGTTGAAGACGCCTGAGAGGGACACCTGGCGGGTGTCGCCGGGTTCGAGGCCGCTGATGTCGCCGAGTGGCGACGCGACGGTGGGGGCCTGGTTGGCGACGGTGACCGTGGCGGTGTCGTCGGCCGGGGTGTCGGTGGCGGTGTCGGTGTCGCCGGTGTCGCCGGTCGCGGTGACCGTGGCGGTGTCGCCGGTCGGGGTGGCGGTGTCGTCGGCCGGGGTGTCGCCGGTCGGGGTGACGGTGATGGTGGCGGTGACGCGGTCGCCCTTGGTGCCGCCGTGTTGGGCCCGCACCCACACTGTGTAGGTGCGGCCCGCTTCGAGGTTCGTGAAGGTCACCTTGGTCTTCTTGGCCTTGGGGGTCTTGGTCCTGCCGCTGCCGTTCTCGCCGCCCTCGGGTCTGAGGTGCACGATGTAGCGATTGGGCACGATGCCACCTTCGGGGGCCTGCCAACTCACCGTCACGCTGTCGGCGGTGGCACTCAGTTCCAGGGCGGTCACCGGGCCGGGCACAGCGGCTGCTTCCTTCTGCTGGTCGGCCGGGTCGCCGGCCTCCTTCTGCTCGGGCGGCGGGGTGGTGTCGGTGACCGTCACGGCGACGGTGCCCAGCGGCACAGCCGCATATTCCGGGCCGGCGCGGGTGATGCGGTGGCTGACCGCGACGCTCTCGTCGTCGGTGTCGTCGTCGGCGACCGCGGTGATCGTGAAGGTGGCCGGCGCGTTCCAGTTCGTCGCGGTGAAGATGTGCGACGCCGGCGACACCGTGACCGCGTCGGTGTCGTCGCTGCGAGCGGTGATCGTCACGCTCTCGGACGGCTCGGTGTCGAGCACCACGCTGTAGGTCGCCGTGGCGCCCTCATCGACGCTGACCGGATTGGCGGCAGTGACCGTCACACCGGGGGTGTCGTCGTCGGTGATGGTGACCGTGGCCGTGCCGGCGCCGTCTGCGGAGGGCCCCCAGCAGGGGGTGAGGGCGGTGACCGCCACCGTGAAGGTCTCGTCGCTCTCGTCGAGGGCGTCCTGGACGGTGGGCACGGTGACCGACACGGTCGTCTCGCCCTCCGGCACCGTCACCGGCGAGGCGATGGTGCCCACGTCGCTCGACGACGCGGTGGCACCTGCGCCATGGCCCGCGGTCACGGTGAACTGCACCCCCCCTGCGGGCGCGGCCTCGCTCAGGGTGAGAGTCAAGGTAGCGGCCCGGCCCTCGACCGCAGAAGCCGTGGCGCCGACGGAGTAGGTGGCCACCTCCGGCGTCGGGCCGGCGCCGGCGCGGGCGGGCGCCGACTTGAGCCTGGGGTACTGGTTGCACGCTCCGAAGTCCCAAGGGTCGTCGGCGCTGCCGTTGCCGTCGAGGTCGACGTTCCAGTTGGCGTAGATGCCGGTGTAGCCGGTGGGCGCCTGCAACTCGCCGGTGGACTTGGCGGCGCCGCCGGTGCTGCGCGGCGTACCCGACGCCGAGACGTCCCAGTAGCTGTCGATCACCCGGGAAGTGGGTTCGGCGCCCCCGACCAGCCCGCCGCGTTGATGGCCCCCGGTCACCGCGCCGGTGGCGTAGCTCGCGGTGATCGTTCCCGCGTTGGCGCCGACCAGCCCGCCGATGTCGTGGCCCGGCTGTTGCGGGGCGGGATTCGCGTTGGAAGCGACCGCGCCGGTCGCGCCGGCGGCGGTGATGGCGCCCATGTTGATCCCCACCAGCCCGCCGGCCCGGCTGCCGACCGGGTTCAGCCGCGCATGGGCAACGGTGACATTGGCCTCCGAAGAACTGCTGCTGATGACGCTGCCCCGGTGCGCAAGCCCGACCAATCCACCCGCAATCGCCATCTCGCTGCGTACCCACCAGAGGGTGTAGGGGGTAATGGTGTTGGACACGGTCCCGGTCACGTGGCTGCCGCTGATCGCGCCGCCGCTCACACCGACCAGCCCGCCCACGGCGCCGTCCGCGCAGTGGAGTTTCCGGTGGCTACAGGTGAAGTTGCGCGACACGCTGGCCGATTCGAGGACGACGTTGCGGATGGCGCCGCCGTTGACCAACTCTTCGAACAGCCCCAGATGGATCGACCTGACGCGTCCCATGGCCGCCGACGCGTCCGGCTTGGCGTAGCCGGTGGCGCGCGACTGCGTGTCGTTGGTCGAGTTGATGAACAGGTTCGAGATCACATGCCCGTTGCCCTCGAACACGCCGCTGAAATGAACGGCGTCAGCGCCGATCGGCACCCAGCCGT
>JAPONU010000387.1 GCA_026713745.1 bacterium | reverse complement strand
TCCACCGTCCCGTCGGGGCGCACCCGGCCCGGCTGCACCGCCAAGCCCGCCGGCCGGGCGTTCGAGTGACCCAACACACCCGCCACCCAACCCGCCAACGCCCCGCGGGTCAACGCGGCGCCCGGACCGAACACACCCGAACCGCTCACCACGCCCAACTGCCACAAGCGCTCCACCGCCGCGCGCACCGCCCCCGACACGCCCCCCAAATCACCGAACGGCGCGCCCGCACCCCCCACCGCCGCTGAAGGCCGATGCCCGAACCACGCCCAACGACCCGAACCGTCCGCGCCCCTCAACGGCACCATCGCCTCCATCAACCCCGCCAACACCAACGCCGCCTCACCCCGACCCGCCGGCCGCTGCGACACCAACACGCCCCCCGGACCGCCGCCGACCCCCAACGCCGCCAACACCTCCACCGGCGGCGCCCCGCCGGCGCCGACATCGAGACCCACCCGGACCGCCAGACGCGCCAAGACCTCCGCCAACTCCACGCCCGACACCGCACGCCCCGGCGAGAACACCCCCGGCGACCACGCCTCCATCACCCCATAGGCCGCCACACAACCCGCAGCGCCGCCCACCGCGTCCGCGAAACGAACCACCGGCGCCGCCGCGCACGCATCGAACACAGCGGCCCAACCCGGCACCCCACCCGCCGCGACCGCCGCCGCGCCCCCCACACCGGTGCCCACCGCCGGCGGAACCGCCGCCGCGGTCGCAACGATCCGGACCCCGCCCGCAGCCACCGCCCGCCCCGCGCCGTCCTCCAACTGCAACTCCCACACCACCACCGGCACCCCGCCCGCAGCCGCCGCCTCCCGAACCCGCGACGACACCCCCAACCCGACACCGCCGCGAACCCGCGAGGAAGCCTCACCCTCAACCTCGACCTCAACGTTCCCGCTCAGCCCGAGGAGGACCCCATCGACCACCGGAACACCCCGGGGCCCACCAGCACCGCCGACGACCTCGAAGCCCACCGAAAAGCCGCCACCCGGCACCGCCGGGACCTCGAAGGAAGCCCACCCAGCAGCGTCGGTCTCCAACACCGCCGCCGACGAGTCACCCCCCCCCCACAGACGACAACCCAAGAGCCGCACCCGCCGCCGCGACACCGACTCCCGGACTGCCCGCAACCCCGCCGGGCCCCGCAGACGACAACCCAAGAGCCGCACCCGCCGCCGCGACCGCGTCGGGAGCCGGCGCGGCAGCCACGGCCTCGCCGTCGTCGCCGCCGGCGCCCGCGTCGCCCGGCGGGAAGTCCACCTCCAACACCGGCGGAGGAACGACCACCGCGCCGCCGACCCCCCCCGGCTCCCCGACCCCCGCCGCTGCCGCCGGGGACGACACCAACGCACCCGCCAGCACCGCGACGGCCAACGCCGCCCACAGCCAGCGGACGCTGAACCGACCCGACACCACGACCCGGCCCCTACCGACCCCCGCCGAGAGCGCCGGGGACAGAACCGGCCTGCGCCGACCGCGAACGCGGCGCGCCGCTAATCGCCGCCCCGCATCCGATCACATCGCACCACACACCCGCAACCAAGCCCCCCCCCGGGACGACACGCCCGCGGCGGGGTCAGAACACTCGGCGCGGACGTCACCGCAGCCGTTCCCGGCTCGGCAGCCCTCCACCCCTGTGCAGGTCTACGCGCACATTCGACCATTTACGCTAACGATATGCGCATATATCTCCCTGGTCAAGCGCTATCCGTGCAGATACGATCACCACAGCGAGGACCGGATCGAGCACCGGCCCCGCCGCGCCGCCCAACAGCGCCCAAACGTGCACGGCAAGGCAAGGATGCCACCGCGTTCGACGCCGACCGGGCCGCGCTGCCCCTCACGTGCACGGGACGGCAGTAGCGATACTGTGGCGAGGACAAGCGATAACGATTGCGACGCAATCGCGCACGAATTGCGACAGATTCGCACACGGAGCCCCCGATGAAACGCGTACGCCAAGAAGCGCTGCAGGCCCTGCTCCGCGAACACGGCCGGATGACCGTCGGGGAGCTGGCGGGGAACCTGGCAGTCAGCGAGGCCACGATCCGCCGAGACCTGCACGATCTGAGAAGCGTCGCGGGATTCGAACGGATGCACGGCGGCGCCGGCTTCAACAACGAGACCGAACCGCCGGTGGTCGCCCGCCGCCGCCAGAACGCCGCCGCCAAGAAGGCACTGGCGCGCCGCGCCGCCGAGGAGATCTACGACGGCGCCACGATCTTCGTCGGCAGCGGCTCCACCATGGCCTTCCTGGCGGAGTGCCTCGCGGACCGCCGCGAATTGACCGTCGTCACCAACGCCCACAACGTGGCATCGGAGTTGGCCGGCGCACCCGGCGTCGACGTGGTCGTGACCGGCGGCGCGCTGCGCAAGGGGGAGATGTCACTCATCGGCCCGATAGCCGAGGGCACGCTGCGACAGATGCCCCTCGAGGTGGCGTTCATGAGCGTGCAGGGGATCACCGCCGGCGACGGCCTCACGAACATCTTCGCCCCCGAGGCCAACACCGACCGGGTCGTCGTGGACCTCGCACCCCGGCTCGTCGTCGTGGCCGAGGCGTACAAGATCGGGCGCAAGGCACCCATCGGGATCGGGCCCGCCGAGGCGATCGACCTGCTCGTCACCGACGCCCGGGACGACGACCCCGAACTCCGGAACCTCGCCGCCGCGGGCCTGACCCTCGCCCACGCCGCGGACGCGGCGGCCACGTGAGCGCACGGACCCCCGCCGAGAGCTGACCGCCGGCGCTCACCGGCCCGGCTCCGGACCCCCGCCGAACTCGCGGGCGAGGTCCAGCAACGAACCCGCCGGCACGACCGGCACCCACGAACCGGCGTTCGCCGCCCCGGCCAGCACGCCGGCCAGCAGCGGATCAGCGACGGAGCGCAACGGCCCGCGGCCGGCACAGAGATAGCCGGCCAGGAACGCGTCGCCGCTGCCGGTGGGGTTGCGCGCCCGCACGGCCGGGGCGGCCTGCCAGCGGCTGCCCGCCGCCGTCGCCTCGGCTGCGCCCGCCTCGCCCGCGGTCACCACCACGCGACGCACCCCGCCGCTGAGAGCCTCCGCGGCCGCCAGCGCCCGAGCGCCCGAGCGCCGATCCACGCCGCGGTCGCCATCGTCGCTGCCGACCTCGCCGTCGAGCAGGGCCCGGGCTTCGGCCAGATTCACCTTCAGCCCCGCCGCCGGGAACCCGTCGCGCACCGCGGCCAGCGCGTCGCCGGAGGTGTCGACCCACACCGTGGGTGCCGCCGCGGCGACGGCGCGCAGCAACGCACCGGCGGCGTCGGCGCCCGCCACCGCCGGGAAACTGCCCGCGACACACACGACGTCGGCCTCGGCTGACGCGTGCGCCGCGAGCGCCACGAAATCCGCCCAGGTCGCCTCGTCGAGCGTCGCCGGAGGATCGCTCGTGGTCAGAACCGAGCCGTCTCGGGCATCGGCGAGCACCGGGCACACCCGCACCGTCACCGATGGCGCCACGCAGGCGCGCAGGTCCAGGTCGTCCCGCAGGGCCAGAGCGCGCATGAAATCGGCGCCGAGCGACCCCAACCACGTCACCGGCGTGACCCGTGCGCCGAAACCCCGGGCGAACCGGGCGACGTTCAGACCCTTCCCGCCGGCGTTCGTCAGGCTCTCCACCCCGCGAATCGTCTCGCCGGCGACCAGAGCCGGTACGACGACCGTGTGGTCGATCGCCGGGTTGGGACAGACGCACACCAACCGCATCGCTCAACGCCGGCCCGACCGGCCACCCGACACCCACCGCGCGCCCCTGTTCGCGCCCATTACGTGCAGGTATGAACTTGACATGAGCAAAAGTCAATCATAAATTATCGCCGGTGCTCCAGACACGTGCAGAAATCGACTCGCAACCGGAGGTCTGGGACGATCCGCGAGTGCGTCAGATCGCCGAGCAACTGCCCGGTCGAGGTCTGCGCGTGGGTGCAGTCGGTTGCGGTACTTCGTATTACATCAGTCAATCTTACGCTTCCTATCGCGAAGAGAGCGGACGCGGTACGACCGATGCCTTTCCGGCATCGGTGACGCCCAGGCGCCGGTGGGACGTCCTGATCGCACTCTCGCGGTCGGGCACCACGACCGAGGTCATCAACGCTCTCGGATCCTCGCAGGCCCGCGGGACGCTCGCGTTGACCGGGACCGAAGGCAGCCCGATCACCAACTCGGCCGGCGTGACGCTGTGCGCTTCGTTCGCCAACGAGCGCTCGGTCGTGCAGACGAGATTCGCGACGACCGCGCTGCTGATACTGCTGAGCAGCGTCGGCTACCCGATCGAGCGCTCGATCCGCGACGCCCGGCGGCGCGCCTACGAGTTGCCCGAGCCGCTCCTCGAGGGGCGCTCGCACTTCGTGTTCGTCGGCGCGGGATGGACGCACGGCATCGCAAACGAGGCGGCTCTGAAGCTGCGCGAGATGGCCGCCTGCTGGTCCGAGTCGTATCCGGCCCTGGAGTACCGCCACGGCCCGATCGCCGCGGCAGGTTCGCACACCATGGTCTGGGGATTCGGAGAGGTCGACCGGTCGCTCGCGGCCGCTGTCGCCGCGACGGGGGCGGCGGTCCATTGGCCGCACTGCGATCCGGTCGCATCGCTGGTGGGAGTCCAGCAGCTCGGCCTGCGCCTGGCCGCGGCGAGCAACCTGAACCCCGATCAGCCGCTGCATCTGTCCCGATCCGTCGTGCTCGACGGTTCCCCATGAGGGGCCGGGAAAGTCGTACTTGGCGGAGGACGCGCCGGGCCAATCCTCGGGGCGTCCCCACAGAAGGCGAAACAAAAACACACCGAGGAGGTCACAACCGATGAGAACCAGGAAACGATGGGCACTGCTGTCCCGATCCCTGGCGGTCTTCGCGGCGGTCGTGCTAATGGCGACCGCATGCGGGAACGGCGAGGAAACAGCGACCGAGCCGTCGCCCCCACCACCGGCGGGCGAAACCGAGACCCCGGCGACCGGCGACGGAACCGAAACCGAGTCCCCCGATCCGCCACCGGTCGCCCCCGAGGACGAGCCCCCGGTGATCCGGTATTTCTCGATGTGGAACGAGGGTGAGCCGCAGCAGGAGGTGCTGGCGGGGATCATCGATTCGTTCGAGGCCGACACCGGCGTCGAGGTGGACGTGCTGTGGGGTGGTCGTGAGATCATGACGAGCGTCCGGGCGG
>JAPONU010000386.1 GCA_026713745.1 bacterium | reverse complement strand
CAGTACAAGGAGTGCTTCGTCGTGGTGCGCTGCCGCTACCGCGACACCACCTACAGCCGCTGCGTCTACATCTGGGTGGACAAGGACTTCGCCATGGTGCGCGGACACGTGCAGGGCTATCCCAAGAAGCTGGGCGACATCTGGCTGACGCGGCCGGTGACCGTGGGCCGGGCCGGGCCCCGACTGGAGCCCGGCGGGCGGTTCGGGGCCACCTGTGCCGCGGCCGGCCGGCGGCTCATCGAGGCCACCTTCGAGATCAGCGGTCGCAGCGACGATGCCGGCTTCGTGAATGCCCTGCCCATGCTGCATCACCGCTTCTTCCCGGCCATCGAGTCCGACGGCTCCGACTCACTGCACGAGATCGTCACCATGCGTGGCTACGACGCAGAACTTGGCCCGGCCTTCCGGGGCGAGGCCACCCTGGAGGTCTTCGACTCACCGACCGAGGAGCTCACCCGCCTGGTGCCCCAAGAGATGATCGGTGGCTACTGGCGCAGCGTGGGCACGTCGTGGAACGGTGGGGAGACCCTCGAATCGTCGCCGCGGTGACCGCGGCGAACGCCGGCCGCGGCCGACTGAGTTGTGCTGAGCGGGCGCTGAACGGATGATCCCCCGGCATCCCTGGACCCCCGACAGCGACGACGGCTATGCCGATCTCACCAGTCACGACACGTTCATCGCGGGGGTGCCCTACGCCACCTTCCATCGCCTCCGCGACGAGGATCCGGTGTCATGGTGGGAGGAGAGCGACGGATCCGGCTTCTGGGCACTGACGCGTTACGCGGATGTGATCCGCGCCAACCACGCCTGGGACACGTTCACCTCCACTCGGGGGATCCGTCTCGAGGAGATGGACGCCGAGGAGACCGAGGCGCGTCGCACCATGATGGAACTCGACCCGCCCGCCCACACCCGCATGCGGCGCCTGGTGAACCGCGGCTTCACCCGCAACACCGTCGACCGCTACGAGGCCGCCATCAGAGACCTGGCCCGGTCGGTCGTCGTCGAGGCGCTGGAGCACGACGAGTTCGACTTCGTCACCGAGATCGCCCGGCAGCTGCCGATGCGCATGCTGGGCCGCCTGCTGGGCGTGCCCGACGCCGATGCCGAGCAGTTGGTGGTGTGGGGAGACCAGCTGCTGTCCAACACCGACCCCGAGTACACCGACCACGTCGTCGACCTCACCGACACCGAGGAGTTCCGGCTGATCCCGTTCCGCAGCCCGGCCGGCCTCGAGGTGTTCCGCTACGCGCAGGAGGCGGCCGCACTGCGTCGGACCCAGCCCACCGACGACGTCATCTCCCGCCTGCTGGCCCCCACGAGCGACGGCACCCCACTCAGCGACCTGGAGTTCAACAACTTCTTCGCGCTGCTGGTGGCGGCCGGCAACGACACGACGCGCTACACCGTCACGGGCGGCTTGATGGCCCTGCTGGACCACCCCGACCAACTCGAGCGCCTACGGGCTGATCCGTCGCTGATTCCGCAGGCCACCGAGGAGATCCTGCGCTGGACGACGGTCACGATGCACTTCCGCCGCACCGCCACCGCCGACATCGAGGTGGGGGACCGTCAGATCTCCGAGGGCGACAAGGTGGTGCTGTGGTGGGTCGCCGCCGACTACGACGAGCGCCAGTTCGACGACCCCTACCGCTTCGACATCGGTCGCACGCCGAATGACCACGTGGCCTTCGGGCGCAACGGCCCGCACCTCTGCCTCGGGGCATGGCTGGCCCGCATGGAGGTGCGTCTCACGTTGGAGGAGTTGCTCCCGCGGGTCACCTCCATCGAGCCCGCCGGTCCGTCCGAACGGCTGCGCTCCAACTTCATCAGCGGAATCAAACACCTGCCGGTGCGCGTCCGGCTCGCCTGAGGTCTTCCCGGAGCCGTTGGCGATCCTCATCCCCTCATTCCGGCGAAGGCCGGAATCTGGGGCAGCGAGATGACCTCTG
>JAPONU010000385.1 GCA_026713745.1 bacterium | reverse complement strand
CCGCCGGCACTCGGCGACGAGATGAGTGACGCCGAGAGGGTGGGCGCGGCGCTGGGGGGCGACTGGGGGCTGGACGGCGTGGTCGTGCCGCCGGCTGTGCTGGCGGACCTGCAGGCGGCGATCCGCGCCGGCGCCGGGGCGATCACGGCCGTCGTCGCCGACCGCTGCCGGCTGCTGGCGGTCCGGCCCGGGTACTCCGACGAGGCGTGGGGCATCGCCATCGACGTGGGCTCCACCACCCTGGCCGGCTACCTCCTGGACCTGACCACAGGGGAGGTCGTGGCCACCGCAGGTCGCATGAACCCGCAGATCCGCTTCGGCGAGGACCTCATGAGCCGGGTGTCCTACGTCATGATGAACCCCGGAGGGGCGGCCGCTCTCACCGAGGCGGTCCGGGGTGCGCTCGACGAACTCGCCGGTGAGTTGTGCGAGCAGGCGTCGGCCTCACCCGGCCACGTCCACGACGTCGTCGTCGTGGGGAACCCCATCATGCACCACCTGGTTCTGGGGCTCGACCCGACGCCGCTCGGCACAGCCCCGTTCACGCTGGCCGAGCGCCGCAGCGTGCATGCCGCCGCCACCGACATCAACCTCGACCTGCCCTACGCATCGCTCTACGTGGCGCCGTGCATCGCCGGGCACGTGGGTGCCGACTCGGCCGCCGCAACCTTGGCCGAGGGCCCGCATCGAGCCACGAAGCCCCAACTGCTCGTGGACGTGGGCACGAACGCCGAGATCGTGCTGGGCGACGGTCGGCGTGTCTTCGCCGCCTCGAGCCCCACCGGGCCGGCCTTCGAGGGCGCCCAGATCAGCTGCGGCCAGCGTGCCACCGCGGGGGCGATCGAGCGGGTCCGCATCGACCCGACCAGTCTCGAACCCCGCTTCAAGGTGATCGGCTGCGAGGTGTGGTCGGACGATCCGGATTTCGCCGAGGCGCTCGGCTCGCTGCAGGTCTCCGGAGTCTGCGGTTCGGGCATCATCGACGTGATCGCCGAGATGTTCCTGGCGGGAATCGTCGACCGTCACGGCGTCGTGCAGGGACGTCTGGCGGAGCGCAGTCCGCGGATCACCGCCGACGGCCGTACCTTCGCCTACGAACTGCAGAGTGAGCCCGTGCAGTTGCGGATCACACAGAACGACATCCGGGCCATCCAGTTGGCGAAGGCGGCGCTGCGCGCGGGCATCGACCTGCTGGCAGAGCACGCGGGTCTGACCGAGGTGCACGACATCCGTCTGGCGGGCGCCTTCGGGGCGCACATCGACCCGGTGAGGGCGCTCGTGCTGGGCCTCGTACCCGACGCACCGGTGGCCGGGGTGCGCTCGGTGGGGAATGCCTCCGGTGCCGGGGCGGCCCGGCTGCTGCTGTCGCGTGCCCAGCGCAGCGAGATCGAGCAGGTCAGCGAACACATCATCAAGATCGAGACTGCCACCGAGGCCCGTTTCCAGGAGTTGTTCGTGGCGGCGATGGCATTCCCCCACGAGACGGCGCCAAGCCCGCATCTGGCACAGGTCGTGGATCTTCCACCGGGCGATGACGGCGAGCGGGCTGAGATGGCCGGCGGATCGCAACGGCGCCGGCGGCGCGTACGGTGAGCGCCGCCGCCCCGCCGACATTCCGGCGAAGGCATGTCCCGGACCCCGATCCGGGAGCCTGCCCCCGACTCGATCCGGGGCCGGATTCCGGATCGATGATTCGGCACCTCACACCAGCGAGACAGGCGAGACCATGAGCGAACCACGAAGACGCAGGGGCGGCGGGCGGGCCGCCCGCCAGGCGGCGCATGCGGCCTCCGAGGCGGTGGTCGCGCCCTATCTGGAACGCAGTGGACCACCGGTTGAGATCCTCGATACCGAGGGTCTGGTGCGCATCGAGGAAGCGGCGGAGACCCTGCTGGCCGAGGTGGGTGTCGCCTTCCAGGAGTTCCCTTCCGCGCTGGATCTGTGGCGCGAGGCGGGAGCCGACGTTTCCGGCGACCTGGTGCGCTTCCCGAAGGGGATGTGCCGGCAGATCGTGCAGCGCAATGCCCCGGCCGTGTACATCCAGCACGCCCGCAACCCGGCCCGCAGCGTGAAGATCGGCGCCAACGCCACCGTCTTCGTTCCCAACTACGGCTCGCCCTTCGTGACCGACCTGGACAGTGGCCGCCGCTACGCCACCCTCGAGGACTTCGAGAACACCGTCAAGTTGACCTACGCCCTGCCGCACCTGCACCACAGCGGCGGCACGGTGTGCGAGCCGGTGGACGTGCCGGTCAACAAGCGGCACCTGGACATGGTGTACGCCCACGTGCGCTACAGCGACAAGCCGTTCATGGGGTCGGTGACCGCCGCCGAGCGGGCCGCCGACTCCGTCGAGATGGCCCGCATCGCCTTCGGCGGCGACCTTGCCGACCGCACCGTGATGACCTCGCTGATCAACGCCTCCTCGCCGATGCGCTGGGACGCCACGATGCTGGGGGCCGCCACCACTTATGCCGAGGCCAACCAGGCCTGCGTCATCAGCCCGTTCATCCTGGCCGGTGCCATGTCGCCGGTGACTGTGGCCGGCCTCTCCGCCCAGGCCCTGGCCGAGGCGCTGTCGGGAATGGCCTACCTGCAGCTCGTGCGCCCCGGCGCGCCGGTGGTGTTCGGCACTTTCGCCTCCACCATGTCCATGGCCAGTGGTGCGCCGACCTTCGGCACCCCCGAGGCCGGCCAGGCCATCTACGTGATGGCCGCGCTGGCCCGCCGGGTGGGGGTGCCGTTCCGCTCGGGCGGTCAGTTCACTTCGTCGAAGGCTCCCGACGCCCAGGCCGCCTACGAGTCGGCCCACACGTTGCTGCCCACCCTGCAGGCCGGGGTGAACTTCGTGCTGCACGCGGCCGGCTGGCTGGAAGGCGGGCTGGCGCTGTCCTACGAGAAGCTGATCATGGACGCCGATCAGCTCGGAGCCATGGAGGTGCTCGCCCGCGGGGTGGACACCTCCGACAACGGCTTAGCCCTCGAGGCGTTCCGCAGCAACGCTCACGGTGATCACTTCCTGGGCAACCCGCACACGCTGGCCAACTTCGAGACCGCCTTCTGGCGCTCCGAGCTGGCCGACCACAACAGCTACGAGCAGTGGCTCGAAGAAGACTCGCTGACCGCTGCCCAGCGGGCCAACGCCCGCTGGAAGCAGATGCTGGCCGACTACGAGGCGCCCCCCATCGACGCTGCCATCGACGCCGAACTGAGCGATTTCGTCGCCCGCCGCAAGGCCGAAATGCCAGACGAGATCGGCTGAGCACCCGCGGCGTTGGGCCGGTGGGGCTTGTCGATCCGCCCGCGGTGTCGGGCCGGTGGGGCTTGTCGATCCGTCCGCGGTGTCGGGCCGGCGGGGCTTGTCGATCCGCCCGCGGCGTCACAGGCGGGCGTCGATGATCGTGAGGTCGTAGGCGCCGAGTTGCCCATCGGCGGTCATGAGGGTGAGCGATTCGGCCTGCGCCTGTGCGACCAGCATGCGGTCGAACGGATCCGCGTGGTGCGGGGGCAGTATGGCGGCCGCTTCGGCGTGCGCCGCGGTGATGGGGAACTCTTCGAACCCGCAGGCCACGAGTTCGGCCACCAGCCCCTCGGGGTAGGAGATCCTGCCTTTGGCTCGCGCGATCCCGAGTTCCCACGGTGTTACCGCCGAGAAGTACACCTCGCCGGCTTCTGTGAGGTGATTCCGGCACTCGACTCCGAGCGGGTCCGGGTGTCCGAGCGCCCAGAGGGCGACGTGGCTGTCCAGCAGCAACCTCACGGCGCAGCGTCGCGCGCCGACTGCTCGAACAGGGCGGTGACCTCATCGTCGGAGCCAACGATGTCGTCGAGTACTTGCACCCGACCGGTCCAGGTCCCCAGCGCACGGCTGCTCCGGGCCGGCGGCCAGGCGATGAGCTTCGCCACGGGTCGCCCGTTACGGGCCACGATCACGTCGCTGCCCGCCTCGGCCTCCCGGATCAACTCCGACAGCCGGCTCTTCGCCTCATGTGTGTTCACTATGACGGTCGTCATAGTCCTAGTCTAGCTAAGAGTGTTCAGCGGCGCGATCTCCCGGCACCCCCGGCACCCCTGCTCTCGATTCTTCGAGATCCTCGCCCTGACGTGGTGTTCCGGTCCGGGTGACACCATCGGTCCGGCGGGAGGCAAGGGTCATCTGTGCGGCGGTCCGGGCGCCGCTACCGGTGGCGCTCCGGCGGCCTCGGGGCGGCCTCGTTCGTTCGCCGTCTACTCCGTGTCGGCGCCGCTACCGGTGGCGCTCCGGCGGCCTCGGGGCGGCCTCGTTCGTTCGCCGTCTACTCCGTGTCGGCGGCGTGCCGGGGTGAGGCTCAGCAGTGGCTGGGGATTGGCGTCGGAAGGGGGAGTTGGTGGCAGGGTCCGGCGGACCGCCCGGGTTGGGTGTCGGGTCGGGCTTGGTCGGT